>CAYGMS010000277.1:0-3647 GCA_964350905.1 uncultured Thiobacillus sp.
CGGGCTTGCGCCCCGACAGATGCCGCGAGTAGTTTTCGATGCCCTTGCAGAAACCCAGTTCAGCCATCATTTCCAGGTCGAAGCGGGTGCGCTGTTCCAGCCGCTGTGCCTCGACCAGTTTGCCGTTGGCGTAATACCACTCCAGTCGCTCGCGCAACTCGATCTTGATCGCGTCGATGGCGCGCAGGATGGTGGCACGTGGGGTCACGTAGTGACTGGAGGGAAATACGGTAAAGCGCGTCACCTTGGACAAAACCTGCCCTGTGAGAGGGTCAAACAAATGCAGGCTTTCCACCACATCGTCGAACAATTCGATCCGGATTGCGGTTTCGGCATGTTCCGCCGGGAAAATATCGATGACGTCGCCGCGCACGCGGAACACGCCACGCTTGAATTCGATGTCGTTACGGTCGTACTGCATCTGCGTCAGCCGCGTGATGACCTCGCGCTGCTCCATCTTTTCATTCTCACGCAGCAGCAGGATCATGCTGTGATAGTCGGACGGATCGCCAATGCCGTAGATCGCCGACACGGTGCAGACGATGATGGTGTCGCGCCGCTCAAGCAGTGACTTGGTCGCCGAGAGCCGCATCTGCTCGATGTGTTCGTTGATGCTGGAGTCTTTTTCGATGAACAGATCGCGCGATGGCACGTAGGCTTCGGGCTGGTAATAATCGTAGTAGGACACGAAATACTCGACCGCGTTTTCCGGAAAAAACTCGCGCATCTCGGAATACAGCTGTGCCGCCAGGGTTTTATTCGGCGCCATGACCAACGCCGGGCGCCCGGTTTGCGCGATCACATTGGCCATGGTGTAGGTTTTGCCGGAACCGGTCACCCCCAGCAGAGTTTGATAGGCGAGCCCGTCTTCTATGCCTTCGATTAACTGGGCAATGGCAGTCGGCTGATCGCCTGCCGGCGGAAACGGCTGAAACAAACGGAACGGGCTATTGGGGAAGGTGACGAACATCAGAACCCGAAAATTTCATAAATTGCCGCGCGCCCTCGCTGGTCTTTTGCTCCGTATGGAAATTTTGCTCAGTCGGACGTATGAATCACTACGCCACTCCTTCACAAAATTCCCCTACAAAACAAAATCCTGCGCGACCATCCCACGAATTTATGAAATATTCGGGTTAAAATCGCGCGGCTTAAACTTATCGATAGTAGCATCCGTCACGGTCTTGAATCCCCTCGACGGGTGCATGAAGGAATCATTGTGGAACTCTCACGCCGCGTACAGGCCATCAAACCCTCGCCCACCCTGGCCGTCACTGCCCGTGCCGCTGCGCTCAAGGCGCATGGCCGCGACATTGTCGGCCTGGGTGCGGGCGAGCCCGATTTCGATACGCCACAGCACATCAAGGATGCGGCCATCGGCGCCATCAACGCGGGGTTCACCAAGTACACGGCGGTAGATGGCACCCCCAGCCTGAAGGCGGCGATTATCGCCAAGCTCAAGCGCGACAATGGTTTCGACTACACGCCCAAGCAGATTCTGGTTTCGTGCGGCGGCAAACAGAGCTTCTTCAACCTGGTGCAGGCAGTCATCAATGCGGGCGATGAAGTCATCATCCCGGCGCCCTACTGGGTGTCGTACCCCGATATCGTGATCCTGGCCGACGGCAAGCCGGTCATCGTCGAGGCCGGTATCGAACAAGGCTTCAAGATCACCCCGGCGCAACTGGAAGCGGCGATTACGCCCAAAACCCGCCTGTTCGTCATCAACAGCCCGTCCAATCCGACCGGCGCGGTCTATACCGGTGACGAGCTTGCCGCACTGGGTGCGGTGCTGCGCAAATACCCGCAGGTGCTGGTTGCCTCCGACGACATGTACGAGCACATCCGGCTGGATGGCGCGCCGTTCGTCAACATTCTCAACGTCTGCCCTGACCTGTACGAGCGCACACTGGTGCTGAATGGCGTTTCAAAAGCCTATTCGATGACCGGCTGGCGCATTGGCTACGCCGCGGGTCCGGAAGCCATCCTGCGCGCCATGACCAACGTGCAGTCGCAGTCTACCTCCAACCCCACCTCGATCTCGCAGGTGGCGGCTGAAGCTGCCCTCAACGGCGACCAAGGCTGCATCACGCCGATGCTCGACGCCTTCAAGACGCGCCACCGTTATGTCGTCGATGCGCTGAATGCCATTCCCGGCTTCAAGTGCGTCGACAGTGGCGGCGCATTCTACGCGTTCCCCGACGTGCGCCCTGCGATTCAGAACCTGCTGGCGCGCGACGTCATCGAGGAAGGCACCGATATCGCCTTTTCGGAATATCTGCTGGAAAGTGCCGATGTTGCCGTGGTGCCCGGCTCGGCCTTCGGTGCCGAAGGCTACATCCGGCTGTCGTTCGCCACCTCGCAGGCCAATCTGGAAAAGGCGCTCAAACGCATCGCCCAGGCGCTGGCCTGAACGCTGGCCGGCCACTGCGCGAGCAGGTAGGCTAGCGCCATGCGCATCCCGGCCCTACCCCCCACGCATGGCTCGTTAAGCTGGCTGATACAGCTTGCCTACACCACCGTGCGCCTGTTCGGCCAGAATGGTCTGAAGAACCATGCCGCAGCGACTGCGTTTTACTTTCTGCTATCCGCCACGCCGCTACTGCTGCTGCTGAGCTACGCGCTGCAACTGCTCGGAAAAATCGCCGAAAACTCGCTCCCTGCCAGCATCCTGATGGCTGCGCTGTATAACCAGTTGGAACTGGGAAGCCTTACCTCACTCGGCTTCATCCCGCGCCAGGCTCAACTCGCAGCGGGTGGCGTCGGTCTCATCACCCTGGTGCTGTCATCGCGTGGCCTGGTCAACGCAGTGCATGGTGCATTCCGCATCATTTTTCCCGACCAGAGCAAACGCAATATGGTGGTGTCGTGGATGTTGCCTCTCATCATCCTGCCAGCGCTGTTCCTGCTGATGAGCGTGGCGGCTCTGGTGCAGGTGACACTGGGATTCCTGGCACAAAACGATTTCATCGGCACGGGCAATGCCCAGGTTTTGAAAACGCTCAACTCGCTGTTCGGCTTTGCCATGGTGTGGGCACTGCTGTTTGCGGCCTACTGGCGACTGCCAAGGCGGCATCCGCGTGCGCGTGATGCCGCTGTCTTCTCGCTCGCCGCCATCGTGAGCCTGGGATTGCTGATTACCGTCTTTGGCGCTTTTTTCAAGCTGGAAAACTATCTCAGCCTGTATGGTGCGCTGGGCGGCGTGGTGTTTGTGCTGATCGGTGCCTATTTCGCTTTCTGGCTGCTGTATCTGTGGGCGCAGGCACTCTATGCCTACGGCAAGGTCGATATCGCCGCGTTGGAAAAACTGTTTCTCGGCGGTAGCGGCGAAGGTGCCAGCAAGCTCGAGGACTATGTCTTTGGAAGCAATCACCGCCTGCTGGCGAAATACGGCGAAATCCATCCCGCAGGTCATGAGCTGATCAAGGAAGGCGACGACTCGCGCATCGCGTATTTTCTCTATGCCGGACACGCACTGGTTTATAAGGACACCGAAGAGGGCCGTCGCCGTCTGGGCGAACTCAACGAAGGCCAGCTGTTTGGTGAAATGGCCTATCTGTTGAATGAAAAGCGCACGGCTTCAGTAGTGGCCGACACCGAACTCACCGTGCTGGCCCTGCCGCCGCACATCATGGAAGAACTCATGC
>CAYGMS010000278.1:0-3643 GCA_964350905.1 uncultured Thiobacillus sp.
AACGCTTATGGGGGACGATGTGGAACCCAGGCGGAATTTTATCGAAACCAACGCACTAGGCGTACGCAACCTGGATGTTTGAATCTGTAGGTTCAAAATTGATTTTCTCGAACCACTGTTAAGGTTTCCAAAAGTGCTGCGAACCGGGGTTGCTGGCCTGACTCGCAGCCGCCACTGCTTTTGCTTATTTATGTAGCCTTGCGTCGCAGACCGAGGTACACCACTAGTGTGAAGATGGCGCCGAGAAAAACCGCACTGGTGCCAACCGTGCCCCAGCCAAGGCCGCCTAGCCTGACTGGTTGCGAAAGCAGGTCGCCGAACGAGGCACCGAGCGGTCGTGTGAGGATGTAGGCAGCCCAGAACGCAGCAATGGCATTGGCGCGAAAGCCGTAATAGGCCAATGTCACCACACCGATCATGGCGGTGAACATCAGCGTGGAGTACCCGTAGCCAAGTTTCATGGTTTCGGCGGCAAGATCGCCTGCAGCGGTTCCAAGCGCAAATGTGAACAGGATTGCCAGCCAGTAAAAGGCCTCACGCCGGGTTGTGGTGACTTTGTGGATCGACAGGGTTTTCTCACTTGCGTACCAGCCAATAAAGGTGGCGATGAGTGCGCCGCCAAACGCCCACACGGTGGTTGGTAGTGGCACGCCAAGGTTATCGACCAGGTTATCGGTAATGAGCGTGCCAACGATGCTGATGAGTACGACCGACAGCCAGTAAACGCTTTCAACGCAGCGGCGGGTGCGGAACTGCGCAACAAGCACGGCAGCAAGCAGCGCACTCATGATCAAGGTTGTGTTGCTCAGGCCCAGGTGCAGGTTGAAGTTCAGAAAATCGGCGGCGGTTTCCCCGACTGTAGTGGCCAGTATCTTGATGACCCAAAAATACAGCGTGATTTCAGGCACTTTGTTGAGCATGGTGCGGGCCGGAGAGGACAGGTTTGTTTTCATGGCGGATTCCTTGGCTGAATGGTGGGTCAATGAGCTTTGCTGGCGGCTTTTTGCTGGTACAGCCACAGGCAGCCGGCGATGAAGAGAAGCAGTGCCGCCGATGCCGTATAACGGCTCAAAGCTAATCCGCCCGCATTGAGGGGTTTGTCCAGAAAATCGCCGACTACGGCGCCGAGTGGCCGGGTGAGAATGAACGCTGTCCAAAATAAGATCGTATGCGAGATACGAGTCCGGTAGTACGCCACAGCAACGAGTGCCAGCAGCACGCTGAACACTGCCGCGCCGCCGGTATACCCCAACCCCGCGGTGCTGGCAGTCCAGTCGCCGAGCGCGGTGCCCAGTGTTTGCGAAAACATGATGGTGACCCAGTAGAACGCTTCGGATTTCGGCGTGTTCACACTGTCTACCGTCACGGTTCCGAGCGTGCGATACCAGACTGCCAGCGACACCATCAGCAAGGTAAACAACAGCGCTGAGCCGCCGGCATAGCCAATGCCAAGCGAGCGGTCGGCATAATCTGCCAGCGTCGTGCCTACGGTCGTGGTGGCGATGATGGTCGCCCAGTAAAGCCAGGGGTGGTAGCGCTTCGCACCGATCTGGGCGCCAACCGCGAGAAGAAATAAGACGGCGAAAACACCGGTCGCGACGAGATAGCCGAGTTGCATCGACATGGATACCGCGTCGCCACCGGTTTCCCCTAGCGTGGTGGCAGCAATTTTCACGATCCAGAACATCAATGTGACTTCTGGAACTTTGCTTAATGCGTTTTGAGCGTTAGCGTTCATTCTGTTATCCCTAATGGAAAAATGCGTTGGGCGGTTTTGAATAGCAGACATGCCATTGAAAAACCGCCCATGGGGCGGTCGTGGTGCTTAACTGCGTTCGTTGCGATCTTCATGGTCGTCATCGTCATCCTCTTCGACTTCAGCCGCGAGGACTTTGCTGTTGCCCGCATCGACAGCTATTTCAGTCGTGCCCCGGTCGTGCTTTACATCGATCTGCCAGACGAGGTAGCCGTCTTCATCATCGAGTTTGGCTTTTACTACCTGGCCGGGTTGTACCGCAAGCGCAGCCGCTTCCGCTTGCTGCTGGCTAACCTTGGCATGCTTGGCAAACTCGGCCTGGGATTCGACACCGCGTGGCAGCTTGATACTGGATGATTTGACTTCATCAGGCAGCTTGATAGCTCCGGTTGCGAAGGCCGTACCCGCGGCGAGCGAAGCAACCAGGGTGACGGCGGCGAGGATTTTGGTATTGCGTTTCATGGTATTTCCTTTCATCAACAGCGGCGTGATTGCCGTGATGTGAAGGTTACGTAGCGAATCTCGCCAGATGCTGGCGAAAAAATGACGGTTTGGTAAGGTTCGCCCTGACCACGATATCTCGCGAAACGGTAATGAAACATTGCCGCGCGCCACGATTAAACTTGCGCCATGAAACTTCTGATCATTGAGGACGACGTTGAAGCTGCTGAATATCTGCGACGCGGACTGACTGAGTCTGGCCATGTCGTTGACTGTGCGCATGACGGTGAAGTAGGCCTGCAACTTGCACTGCAAAACGACTACGACGTGTTGCTGGTCGATCGGATGCTGCCGCGTCGCGATGGACTTTCGCTCATCCGCATGTTGCGTGCAGACGGGCAAACCACCCCTGTACTGGTGTTGTCAGCACTGGGCCAGGTTGATCAGCGTGTCGAAGGATTACGCGCGGGGGGTGACGATTACCTGGTGAAGCCTTACGCCTTTGCCGAGCTACTGGCGCGCATCGATGCACTTGCACGGCGCGCAACCCCCGCAGAAGCCGTTGCGCCTGGGGTGTTGAAAGTGGCCGACCTCGAACTTGACCTCGAGCGCCGCCGCGTCACTCGCGCCGGACAACTGATCCGCCTGCAACCGCGCGAATTACGGTTACTGGAATATCTGATGCGACGCAGCGGGCACATCGTGACGCGAACCATGCTGCTGGAACAAGTGTGGGACCTGCACTTTGACCCGCAAACCAACGTGGTGGATAGCCAGATCAGCCGCTTGCGCGCCAAGATCGACCGTGATTTCGGCTCACCGCTGTTGCATACCCTGCGCGGCATTGGCTACCGACTGGGCGACGAACGGTGAGCGAGCAATTGGCACGACTCCGGCAACTTGCACGAACCTCGGCGATCCGGTTGGCGCTGCGCTACGCATTGTTACAGGTCGTCGTGCTGGGAATCGCGCTGGCGGCGCTGTTCTGGGTAGTCAACCGCTATGTCGATCAGCAGATCGCGGAAAGTCTTACCAGCGAACTTGCTACCTTGAAAAGTCTGCCTGCGCCTGTCCTCGCCACGCGTGTCGCTGTCCTTGCCGACACCCACAGCCGGACGCGGGGTGCGCGGCATTACCGTCTCGAAGACGCAAACGGCCAGATGTTGGCAGGCAGTGTAAGCAACTGGCCGGGCGGGCTCACAGCCGATGGGGCCTTGTGGCTGGGCGAACTTACGGTAATCGAACGAGACGATCCGCACGATGACAACGAGTCGACCCCGTTGCCCGCCGTCGGAACGAGGCTTGCTAGCGGCGGGCGTCTGCTCATCGCGCAGGATACGGGTGCAGCGGAAGACCTGCACGAAGTCGCACTGATTGCTGCCGCCATTGTGCTCGCGCTGACCGCCAGTCTCGCTGTCCTGTTGGGGCTGTCGCTCGGCTGGCAGT
>CAYGMS010000279.1:0-3628 GCA_964350905.1 uncultured Thiobacillus sp.
GCCTTATTTTGATGTGATATGAGGAATTTTCAAGCCCGCCAGAAGTAGGGCTTAAACAAAAAACTGGGAAACGGCCACGGCTTCGAGCGTAGAAAACAGCCCCCAACGCCGGTCCAGCCGCCTGTTTACAGGGGATCATTCAAATGGCAGCAGGCTGAATCAGCCCAGAACAGCCCCGCAATTAATCAGAACCGCCTGGGACAAGCGGAGCCGCCGCCCATCCGTCAGGCGTATGTGGTGAATTTACTTTTTGCGCCGCGACTCCGAGCAGCGAATGATGTCCTTGTTCGACTTCAGGTCCAGGCAATGGCGCATATCGCCGTGGGGCAGACTTCTCCCCCGCTGCCTGGACGCACTTGCCGGGGCCTTTTCTGCAGCGGCTGTGGCCTGACCTGCGGCGTCCTTCTCGATTCCATCCGCCATCGAAACACTGGCTGCACACACAAGCGGCAGCATCATCAACCAAACTTTCATAAGATTTCCTCTCTCTGTGCCATGGAACCGCTCTTTCACGATGCGTGCACACATCTTACCGCCATTGCGCGGCTGATCGCGCGTTTCCAGCCTGTGGAAAATGCATTGCAGCTCACCCCCACATTGCGCCGGCAGGCGCGTGCCACCGCCCGCCAGTGCTGGCACGATCTGTTGCGCAAGGAGATCGCTGGTGCGTTCCTCATGCCAGCGCCACGGCCCCTGCGCCCTCATCCCGCCAGCCACTTGAACAGCCCGGTCACGACGGCCACAACTGTCAGGCAGACCAGACAGGCAAGCATGAATTTCACGAATGTAGGCATGATCAATCTCCTGACTGCAGGCCTGGTGACATCAAGCCTGGCGTTTACCCGAGCAATCCGGGTGGCGCAAACAGCGCCAGTATTCCTTGCCGCCATGCCCGCCGCGCCCGGAACGACGTTTCATCATCCGGCCCTGGCACTCCGGGCAAAAAGGGGCGCCTGTCGTCAGCACGCTCAACGGGTCGCGCAAGGACACCCGGGCAGGCTGACGCACCCGGCGCACCAGCCCGCGCAGCACCTTGCCGTCCATCAGTTCGATGTTCCTGGCTTTGGCAAATGCCTGCGCCTCATCGGTGAACACCCCCGCTGTCACCGCAAACCCGCCCTTCGCGCCTCTGGCTATCATCGTTTCATGCAGTTCGTGCACCGCGCGCATCCCCACCTTGATCGCACGCCATTGCTTGCAATGCACCAGAAAGGTCTCGTCCTGCTTCTTCAGCACCAGATCAAACACCCCGACCGTGCCGCCACGCCCCTTCTCCGCCACCGAATAGCCCTTGCGCCGAAAAGCCTCGCTCACCATGAATTCAAACTGCTGCCAGCTCATGTTGCCAAGCCCGCCCCGGTCCGGGCCCATCGTCGTCGGGTCGCCCAAGGTCCCGCGCCGGCTGCGGCCATAGACCGACAACGCCGCGCCAAGCAACAAAATCAGCGGCACCCCGTACTGCCCAACCGCAGCCAGCGACTGGAGCCCATCCGGGCTGACAAACCCGCTGATGATTCCCGGCAGCGCCACCGTGCTCACGTCACGAATGGCCACGGCATGCAGCCCGACATTCGCAGCAATCGCGAGCACCACGCCCACCCACCAGGGAAGCTTGCTGCATAGGTGGATCAGGTCATCAAGGTAGGTCTGTTTGTATCTGGCCATGGTTTTCAAGCGTCAGGGACATGTTCCGTATTTTCTTGTGAGGGCTTCCGATTAATCCGCCCAATCATCAATCGCCATTATTTTCGCTTGTTTGGTAGCATCTCGCCATGACCCCGCAAGCCTTTATTGCCAAATGGCACGGCAATTCACTCTCCGAAAAGGCCGGGGCGCAGCCATTCTTTCTCGACCTGTGCGACCTGCTGGGGGTGGCCAAGCCGCACGATCCCGACAACTACTGTTTCGAGCGCGGCGCCACGCGCACCGGCGCAGGCGGCGGCTGGGCCGACGTCTGGAAGCGTAATTGCTTCGCCTGGGAAAGCAAGGCACCGGGCAAGGACCTCGGCCTCGCGCTCAGGCAACTGATGACCTACGCGCTCGCGCTCGACAACCCGCCGCTGCTGGTGGTGTCCGACCGCAGCCGCATCGAAATCCACACCCACTTCACCGGTACCCCGAGCGAAGTCCACAGCATTGAACTGGCAGCCATCGGCCAGCCGGAGAACCTGCAAAAACTGCGCTGGCTGTTCGATTCGCCCGAACGCTTCAAGCCGCGCCGCACCACTTACGCCGTCACCGAAGAAGCCGCCGCGCGCATGGGCGAACTCGCCACCCGCCTCACCGGACAAGGCCTCGACCCGCAGCAGGTCGCCCATTTTCTGATCCAGTGCGTGTTCTGCATGTTCAGCGAAGACGCCCGCCTGCTGCCGGAAAAACTGTTCGAAACCGTACTCGACAAATCCAACCCCGACGGCGCCAAGGCGCAATCCCGGCTCACCAAACTGTTCGAAGCCATGCGCAGCGGCGGCGACTTCGCGCTGGAAACCATCCCCTGGTTCAACGGCGGCCTGTTCAAACAGATCGACGTGCCGCCGCTGACCACCGAAGACGTCGTGCAACTGCTCAACGCTGCCCGCATGGGCTGGGGCGAGATCGAACCGGCGATACTGGGCACCCTGTTCGAGCGCGGCCTCAACCCCGACATGCGCAGCCAGCTCGGCGCCCATTACACCGACCCCGCCACCATCCTCAAGCTCATCCGCCCGGTCATCGAAGCGCCGCTGCTGGCCGAATGGCAACCGGTCAAGGCCAACATTGCCGCGCTGATGGACCGCTACATCCAGGGCGGCAAAGGCTCGCAAACCGCGCACCGCGATGCCCAGCAAGCGTTTGCCGGATTCATCCAGCGGCTCAAGGCCTACCGCGTGCTCGACCCGGCCTGCGGCAGTGGCAATTTTTTGTACCTCGCACTCAAAACCCTGAAAGACCTGGAACACCGCGTCGGCTACGAAGCCGAAGCCCTCGGCCTGCATCGCGAACTGGTCATCGAAACCAGCCCCGCCAACGTCCAGGGCATCGAACTCAATCCCTACGCCGCCGAACTCGCCCGCGTCACCGTGTGGATCGGCGAAATCCAGTGGATGCTCGCGCACGGCTACGCCATCAAGGACAACCCCATCCTGCAGGCACTCGACCACATCGAAAACCGCGATGCCGTGCTGGATGTGAAGGGGGAAGGGTTAAGGGTGAAGGGTGATGCGTGCGAACCCGAGTGGCCAGCCGTCGATGCCATTGTCGGCAACCCGCCCTTTCTTGGTTGCAGCAAGAAACGCGGTGAACTCGGCGATGACTACTTTAATGCGCTGAACAGCGTGTATCAGGATCGCGTGCCCGGCGGCGCCGATCTGGTGACTTACTGGTTCGAGAAAGCCCGCGCGCAGATCGAAGCAGGCAAGGCACAGCGTGTCGGACTGGTCGCCACCCAAGCCATCCGCAGCGGCAGCAACCGCAAGGTGCTGGAACGTATTCTGCACACCGTGCCCATCTTCGAAGCCTGGAGCGACGAAGCCTGGATCAACAATGGCGCGGCGGTGCGGGTGTCGCTGGTGTGCTTCGGCCACCGCCCCGTTCGCCCTGAGCCTGTCGAAGGGCCAGTCAGTGCTTCGACAGGCTCAGCACGAACGGC
>CAYGMS010000280.1:0-3622 GCA_964350905.1 uncultured Thiobacillus sp.
GCTTCGAGCGTGAATTCGGCAAGCTCATCGGCGTGCAGGACGCCTTGGCCAAAGTAATCGAAGACAAGAACAACCGCGCCATCCGCTTCGGCGTGGTCAACCTGGCCAGCATGGTCTTCCTGCCCATCTGATGACGCCAGACGATGCCTACGCCCACTGCGCCAGCCTCACGCGCGACCAATGGGCGTGGGAATTTCTGCGCCGCAACCCCGACTACCGGCACGACTACCAGGCCTTCATCACGATCTGGCGCGCGCTCGAAGCCGACTACGGCGCGCCAACGCAGCGGGATTTTGCGCGCTGGAAGCAGGACCCCCGTGCCTACGGCCCGCTGCCCGGCAATACCGAACTCGCCGCGGCCGAAGGTGAATTCTGCAAAGTGGACGACGACCGCGTGCTGCTCGAGTGCTGGATGGGCGCCAAATGGGGCTTCCATAAATTTCCGCTCGATCCCGAACGTGTCGCGCCCGGCCCGGATGAACTCTCCTGGCGTCCGCCGCCTGCCGCCGAGCCTCGCCCTGCTGATGATGCGTTGCGACTGGATATCCCGTTCGATCTATCTCTACCATTGCCGCCTCAACTCGAAGCCGCCAAATTCCGACTCGTCAGCCGCGCCGCCGAACTGCGCCGTCAGGGTCACGCCGCCCCCAAGACCATCGCGAACCAGCACGCACGCTGGACCACGATGCTGCGGCTGCTGGACGGCATCGAAGCGCCAGACACCAAGAGTACCAAGCTGCTGGATGAAGCACAGGCGCTCGTTGCAGTTGGCTACCGCAAGATCCTGCGACTGGTGGACGGTGACGTAAGATAAAGTCTATGGGCTTGAACCTGAGTGGCTGTGTCAGCCTTTTCATGACGTAATATAGAAACCGGCGTCACCAGTATGGCTTACCGATCAACAAGTTAATAACGAAAATGCGCTGTCTCTATATTAAAAAATGTCCGGGCCCATGGGGTTCCTGAGTAACTGTTAGATCTCAACAATGAAGCATTCCCTTCTATTCATTTTGCTTTTCTCTCCACTTGCAAGCTGGGCGGGAAACTCTTGCCTTTCTGGAGCACGTATTCCAGGTTCTTACCTCGTTGACAAAGGCAAGGGTTACCAGCCAAGCACGCTCGTTATACGAAAGGCTATAGGCAATAAATCAACCTTCCCCTTCGATCTACAAGCTTATTGGTCACTGTGCCAAAATGATGATGGCTCCTGGACAAGCCAAGCTATATATGCTGGCAAAATGAAAGTGAACGGCTGCACCGGGACATACTATTCAGAAGATGATGATTGCCGTTTTAATTTCAAGCTATCTACCAATACAATTACTGTGTCTCATACTGGCGAATGCATGTTTATTGGCCACAATGCCGATCCAAGCGGTATTTATTTTAAGAAATGAACTGTCAGCCGTTTAGCTCTAACCACTCGTTGCACGGGACGCGCCGGATAAAGCCCCGGCGCTCCCCTGAACTCAAACGTTAATAAATGAAAACCGGGGCACTTGGCCCCGGTTTTCATTTCAGCATGGAAGCGTAACGCTTCCTGAAAGCCGCTTAAGCGAAATTCGCTTCGGCAAACTTCCAGTTCACCAGGTTGTTGAGGAAAGTCTCAACGAACTTGGGACGCATGTTGCGATAGTCGATGTAGTAGGCGTGCTCCCACACATCCACGCACAACAAGGGCTTGTCGGCGGTGGTCAGCGGGGTGCCGGCGGCGCCCATGTTGACAATATCGACCGAGCCATCGGCCTTTTTCACCAGCCAGGTCCAGCCGGAACCGAAGTTACCCACGGCGCTGGTCTGGAAAGCGGTCTTGAATGCGTCGAAGCTGCCCCACTTGGCGTTGATGGCATCAGCCAGCGCGCCGGTGGGTGCGCCGCCGCCATTGGGGGTCAGGCAGCTCCAGAAGAAGGTGTGGTTCGAAACCTGGGCGGCGTTGTTGTAGATGCCACCGGCCGGCGCGCTCTTGACGATGTCTTCAAGCGACTTGCTCTCGAACTCGGTGCCCTTGATCAGGTTGTTGAGGTTGGTCACGTAGGCCTGGTGGTGCTTGGCATAGTGATATTCAAAGGTTTCCTTGGACATGTGCGGTGCGAGCGCATCCATGGCAAAAGGCAGTGCAGGTAAAGTGTGTTCCATGATTCTCTCCTTCAATTGAACAAACAGTGAATGATAGTGCCGCTACCGGGCACTGCGGATGTCACAACGACAACATGGTTTTGACTGTTGAATAGAAAAAGGGTCGGCGTAACCGACCCAGTTTCCTTGAATTATTGGTCGGGACGAGAGGATTTGAACCTCCGACCACTTGACCCCCAGTCAAGTGCGCTACCAGGCTGCGCTACGCCCCGAAGAAGCCGCCCATTCTAACAGAGGAGCCCCATTCGGCGGAAGCCTGTCAGCCTAATATTTTCAGGATAGCGGATATTTCCGCCCGCAATGCGGACATATCCGGGCTGGCGACAGCAACGGATGCTGGTGTTTTCGGTGGCGCTTCAGCGTCATGCTCCAGACGCTGTCGCGCACCGCTGATGGTAAAGCCTTCTTCGTACAGCAATTCACGGATACGGCGGATCAGCAGCACCTCGTGGTGCTGATAGTAACGACGGTTGCCACGCCGCTTGACCGGGCGCAACTGGGTGAATTCCTGTTCCCAATAACGCAGCACGTGCGCCTTGACGGCGCATAACTCGGACACTTCACCGATGGTGAAATAGCGTTTCGCCGGAATCGGCGGCAGTTCACTCCGTGCTGGGCGTTCCAATTGTGGCGCCTTCGACTTGGGATTTGAGTTTCTGGCTGGCGTGGAATGTCACCACGCGACGCGCGGAAATCGGCATTTCTTCACCGGTTTTGGGATTGCGGCCTGGACGCTGCGGTTTTTCACGGCACTGGAAATTGCCGAAACCGGATAATTTCACGATGTCGCCTTTTTCAAGCGACGAGCGAATTTCGTCGAAAAACGATTCGACGACGTCCTTGGCTTCGCGTTTATTCAGGCCCACTTTTTCAAACAAAAGTTCGGCCAGGTCAGCTTTGGTAAGGGTGGTCATGTACGTGTTATGGGCAGGGATAGCTCGTTGGAAAAAGCGTCATGCACGCAAACTGGCATTGCATTGATTCAGTGCGGTTTCGACCAGTTTTTGCACGGTGTCTTCCACTTCCTGATCCGTCAATGTGCGTTGAGTATCTTGCATAACTACCCGAATAGCAAGGCTTTTTTGGTTTTCGGCCATGCCTTTTCCACGATAGTCGTCGAATACATCGATCGACCGCACCTGCGCCGGGGCACGCCCACGCAAGGCTGCCAGCAACTCGCCCGCCGGGGTTTGAACGTCCAGCACAAAGGCCAGATCGCGTCGTACCAGCGGGAAACGCGACAGGCTGGCATGACGCGGCAAGGCGCGCCGGGCCAACACCTGACTGTCGAGTTCGAACAGCATCGGCACGCTGGGCAGGTCGAATGCCTGCACCAGTCGCGGATGCAGCGCCCCGATCCAGCCGATCGCCCGGCCATCGACCCAGATTTCGGCACTCTGGCCCGGGTGCAGGGCGGGATGAACGCCTGGGCGCGTATCGGGCACACAACCCAGCACACGCTCCAGATCGCCTTTGAGATCAAAGA
>CAYGMS010000281.1:0-3614 GCA_964350905.1 uncultured Thiobacillus sp.
AACTGGACGAACGCGATGCTGGAGGCTTGCTGGGGGGCAAGCCAAAAAACAATGGGCCGGACAAATAACCGCCATGCCGCTTAGCTGGAACGAGATCAAATCCCGCGCATTATCGTTCTCGCGCGAATGGGCCGACGCCGCCAACGAGGACAGCGAGGGCAAACCGTTCTGGATCGCCTTCTTCGAAATTTTCGGCATCACCAACAAGCGCGTCGCCACCTTCGAGCATGCCGTCAAAAAATACGGCGGCGATCAGGGCTACGTCGACCTGTTCTGGCCCGGCGTATTGCTGGTGGAACAGAAATCGCGCGGCAAGAATCTTGACCGCGCCTTTTCGCAGGCGCTGGACTATTTCCCCGGCATCAAGGAACGCGACCTGCCGCGCCACATCGTCGTGTGCGACTTCGCCCGCTTCCGCCTGCACGACCTGGAAACCGGCGACACCCGCGAATTTGCGCTGAAGGACCTGCACAAGCACATCCGCCATTTCGGTTTCATCGCCGGCTACGAAACCCAGGAAATCAAGCCGCAAAACCCGGTCAACATTCAGGCCGCCGAACGCATGGGGCGGCTGCACGATGCGCTGAAAGCCTCCGGCTTCGAAGGCCACGCGCTCGAAGTGCTGCTGGTGCGCCTGTTGTTCTGCCTGTTCGCCGACGACACCGGCATCTTCCAGCCCGCCCAGGCGCTGCGCACCTATATCGAAGAGCGCACCCGCCCGGACGGCTCCGACCTCGGCCCTCTGCTCGCGCGGCTGTTCCAGGTGCTGAACACGCAGGAAGCCAAACGCGGCACGGCACTGGATGAACAACTCGCCGCCTTCCCCTACGTCAACGGCAAATTGTTCGAAGAGGCCATTCCCATCGCCGACTTTGATTCGGCCATGCGCGAGGCCCTGCTCGACGCCTGCGCGCTCGACTGGGCGGCCATTTCGCCCGCCATCTTCGGCGCCCTGTTCCAATCGATCATGGACAAGACCGCGCGGCGCAACCTCGGCGCGCACTACACCAGCGAGGAAAACATCCTCAAGCTCATCAAGCCGCTGTTTCTCGATGCGCTGTGGGCCGAGTTCGACAAGGTCAAAAAGAACCGCAACAAACTGTTCGAGTTCCACCAGAAGCTGCGCACGCTGACCTTTTTTGACCCCGCATGCGGCTGCGGCAACTTCCTCGTCATCGCCTACCGCGAACTGCGCCTGCTGGAGCTCGACATCCTGCGCGCCTCGCTCGCACTGGAACGAGAATTTAAACAGGCGCTGGTCGACATCTTCCAGCTGCTCTCGATCGATGTCGACCAGTTCCACGGCATCGAGATCGAGGAGTTCCCCGCCCAGATCGCTCAGGTCGCGCTGTGGCTGGTCGACCACCAGATGAATCTCAGGGTGAGCGAGGAATTCGGCATGTATTTCGCCCGCATTCCGCTCAAGACCAGCCCGCACATCGTCCATGGCAATGCGCTCACGCTCGACTGGAACAGCGTGCTACCCGCGGAACGGGCGAGCTACGTCATGGGCAACCCGCCGTTTGTGGGAGCCAAGTTCATGGACGATGCCCAGCGTGCCGACGCCCGTGCCGTGTTCGACGGTATTCCCAACGCCGGGCTGCTCGACTTCGTCGCCGCCTGGTACGTGAAGGCGGCGCGCTATATCGCGGGGCAGCCGACCCGCTGCGCCTTCGTCTCCACCAACTCGATCACGCAGGGCGAGCAGGTCGGCGTACTGTGGGGCTGGCTGCTGGCGTACGGAATCAAGATTCACTTCGCCCATCGCACCTTCTCGTGGAGCAACGAGGCACGCGGAAAAGCCGCAGTGCACTGCGTCATCGTTGGTTTCGGGCTGGGCGAGGTCGCGGAGAAGACGATCTACGAATACGCCGACATTAGAGGTGAGCCGCATGCCCTGGCCGCCGCCAACATCAACCCGTATCTGGTTGATGCGCCGGACGTAGTGCTGACGCGCCGGTCAAAACCGATCTGCCCGGTGCCGGAAATCGGCATCGGCAGCCAGCCCATCGATGACGGCAACTATCTTTTCACCACCGCAGAGCGCGACGCCTTTCTGGCGCGCGAACCCAAGGCGAAGAACTACTTTCATCGCTGGCTCGGCGCGGTCGAATTCCTGAATGGCCACCAGCGCTGGTGTCTGTGGTTGGGCGATTGCCAGCCAGGTGAATTACGTGCGATGCCCGAGGCGATAGCGCGCGTCGATGCGGTGAAGAAATTTCGTCTGGCGAGCAAACGCAAACAGACCCTCGCGGCAGCGGATTTTCCGGCGCATTTCGGCACCGAACTCATCCCGACCGCGCCGTATCTGTTGATTCCCAAAGTTTCTTCTGAGCGCAGGAGTTTCATCCCCATCGGGTTCGAACAGCCAGATACATTCTGCAGCGATCTTGTTTTTATGCTGCCGAATGCCGCCCTCTACCACTTCGCCATCCTGACTTCGACCATGCATATGGCCTGGGTGCGCGCGGTGTGCGGCCGCCTGAAAAGCGACTACCGCTACTCCGCCGGCATCGTCTACAACAACTTCCCCTGGCCTTCATGTTCTACTTGCAACGCAAGCGGAACCGACGCCCCGGCCGACAAGACCCGGCAGGCCATCGAAGCCGCCGCCCAGGCCGTGCTCGACGCCCGCGCACAATTCCCCGACGCCACGCTCGCCGACCTCTACGACCCGCTGACCATGCCGCCCACGCTGCACAAGGCGCACCAAAAACTCGACGCCGCGGTGGACAAGGCGTATGGCAAAACCGGCTTCAAGTCCGATGCCGAGCGGGTGGCGTTTCTGTTCCAGCGCTATCAGGCGCTGACCTCGCTGCTGCCGGCCACCGCCGTGAAACGCAGCCGGAAAAAGAAAACTGACGTTTCCGTCCATCCGGATTGACCGGCCAGACCCGCGCCCGCACCCCCTTGGCTTGAACCACACCACGGGCTAATATAACAACCGTTATAACAAACCGGAGTCTGCAATGCATGCCCTGAAACTCACTCAAATCGGCAATTCGGTCGGCCTGATCCTGCCCAAGGAAGTGCTGGCGCGGTTGAAGCTGGAAAAAGGCGACACGGTGTTTGTGACCGAAACGCCGGACGGCGTGGCGATGCGTCCCTATGACCCAGCCTTCGAAGAACAGATGGACGCGGCACGCGCGATCATGAAAAAACGCCGCGCGGTGTTGCACGAGCTGGCAAAGTGAGCAACTGGACCTGGCTCGACCGTGCGGTGATGATCGCAGCGCACGACGAGCAATTGGCCGAACATGGCGGGGCAGCAGGATTTCGTGACGAAGGATTGTTCGATTCCGCGCTGGCGCGTCCGCTCAATTTGGCTGCTTACGAATCCCCCGATGCCTGCGCGCTCGCTGCATCGTATGCCGTTGCACTGGCAAAGAACCATCCTTTTATCGACGGCAACAAGCGCACGGCTTTTGTTGCGATGGAATTGTTCCTGCTGCTGAACGGCCACGACCTGAATGCGACCGACGCGGAATGTGTGCTCACCATGCTCGCTGTTGCCACCGGCGAATGGGACGAAACCACCCTTGCCAACTGGCTACGCGATCACACTGCACCTCGCGCTTAACCGCCCACCCTTTCGTCTCACCATGCTCACGTCC
>CAYGMS010000282.1:0-3601 GCA_964350905.1 uncultured Thiobacillus sp.
CTCAGGGCGAACGGCAAGTAGTTGATTTCGTTCGTGGTGAGCTTGTCGAACCACACGGCAAACCAACTTGTTCAGCGTTTCCTTAGGGCCTGCCCTCACTAAAGTTAACGCCCTGCCATCCGCTACTTTCTGCTACCTCATCTTCGGGAATCATTATGTCCGGCCTCCTGGTTTTCTTTGTAGTGCTTGCCCTTCCCGCCATTTATGGCGTGTTCATCTTCAACCAACTGGTCGCGCTGAAGCATGCCGTCGGCAAAGCCTGGTCGAATATCGACATTCTGCTCAAGCAACGCCATGATGAACTCCCCAAACTGGTCGAGACCTGCAAGCAATACATGCAGTTCGAACAGGAAACCCTGGAAAAGGTGATGCAGGCACGCAGCCAGGTGGCGAGCGCACGCGAATCGCACAACATCCCCGCGCTGGGCCAGGCTGAAGGAGCCCTGCGTCTGGGCCTGGGCAACCTGTTTGCCGTGGCTGAGGCCTACCCCGATCTCAAGACCAACGAAACCTTCCAGCATCTGCAGGCCCGCATCACCGGACTGGAGAGCGCCATCGCCGATCGTCGCGAGTTTTACAACGAATCGGTCAACATCAACAACGTGCGCATCGAGCAGTTCCCGGATACGGTCGTTGCACGTCTGTTTGGCTTCGGTCCGTTTGCACTGCTCAAATTTACTGCTGAAGAAAAGAAAGACGTCGACCTGAAACAGCTTTTCAATAGCTGATGCTTCGCCTGCAGTGGACGCCTGAATGGCGTCAGGATTTATCCAATCTGGTTCTGACCGGCGGCAATGTGGCGTTTCTGATGCTGGGAATCCAGCTCAAATCCACGCTTGGCTGGCAAATCGCCTTGTCGCTGGTGGGTTTGACCAGTCTTTGGGCCTGGAACGCCAATCTCAAACGCTACCGAGTCGTCGCGGACACCCCGACCTCGCGCATCGTTTCTGCGCCGCAGGGCTACATCGAAATTGTTGGTCGAGGCCAGCACACCCCTGGGGACAATCTGGTCAGCCCCATTACGGGCCTGCCGTGCCTGTGGTACCGCTATCGCGTCGAACGCAAGAACGGCAACAAATGGGAGCTGATTGATTCCGGTGCCTCACGCAGCACCTTTGGCATCAACGATGGTAGCGGCCACCTGTTGATTGACCCGGATGGCGCTGAAATCATGAGTTCGCGCAAGCAGGTCTCGCGTGAGGGTCAATATCGCAATACCGAGTGGACGCTGATTGAAGGCGAAACGATTTATGTCATCGGCGAGCACGTCACCCTGGGCGGCCCCAATGCCGTGCTCGACAAGCGGGCCGATCTCGCCGCCCTGCTGGCCGAATGGAAGCAGGACAAAGCCGCCCTGTCAGCCCGTTTCGATGCCAACCGCGATGGTGAAATCAGCCTTGAAGAGTGGGAACACGCACGCCGGGCTGCCGCCATCGAGGTCGATCGGGCTCATCTCGACATTCGGCTTAAAGATGGCATCCACCTCATCCGTAAACCAGAACATGGCCGCCCGTTTCTGGTCGCCAACCGTGAAGTCACTGCATTGGTGCGCCATTTCCACCTGTGGAGCTGGTTGCATCTGGGGCTGATGCTGGCCGCGCTGTCCGGATTTGCTTACATCTGACACGCTGTCGCTGCTGTTTCTTGCCCTGTCGAGTTTCACGCCTATAGTCAAGACACGGAGGACGCATCATGAAACACGCCATACCCGAAACCCCATCTGGATTTGACCATACCCGCATCATTGAGCGGCCAGATGGTTGTTACTGGACCGATGCTGACACGGGCGATGAATACGGCCCCTTCGCCAGCATGATGGATGCCGTTCAGGACATGGAATACACCGCCGACAGTGACTATGAGCCCGGCGAAACCCTGGAAGAAGCCGAAGACGAACTGGGGATTTCAGACTGGATCGACCCCGATACCGGCGACCCCGGCGAGAGCTACCACCGCTTCACAGACTGAACACTGATTTAATGTCAGTAGCTGGTTTAATTCAGCGCTTGGGGCCACACGATGGCGTCATTTCGGCCGCGCGTGCTTCCTGCTCAAAAGCATTGTCGCGGTACGGGTTGCCGCCGCGCAATAAAGCCAGCAACCCCGCCAGCGGGTACAACACCAGCAGCAGCATGCCCCAGCGCTCGAACTGCCGGACATGGACCCGCTCATGCGCCCGTGTCGCCGTAAGCGCATCGAGCGACACCCCCACCACCACGTGCCCCAATGTAATGGCGGCGACCGCCCCGCTAACGGGAAACCCCCGGCGTAAGATTCGGGCGGGCCATCCCCCGGCAGATTCCAGCACGCCATCCACCTTCTGCACGCTGCCGCCGCTGCTTTTGGCCATCACGGCAACCAGCATGCCGATCAGCGTCACCGGCAGGGCCCACGCATAGCGCAGCAGACGCAGCACTCAGTCTGCCAGCACGCTCGCAAACCAGCGCGAACCGTGCAGACCCTCCCGCACAAAATGCTCGTGCGCCCGTTCAAGCTGGACGGCTGTGCCGACTGCATACACGTCAAAGCGATGCATGTCCGGGTAGTCCACCACGATGT
This sequence comes from uncultured Thiobacillus sp., assembly GCA_964350905.1. Lineage (GTDB taxonomy): Bacteria > Pseudomonadota > Gammaproteobacteria > Burkholderiales > Thiobacillaceae > Thiobacillus. Next base: position 2,560 of record CAYGMS010000282.1, read on the forward strand.
TTTTCAGTAGGGTCTCCAGATCATCGGTCGGTGCATGCGGCACATAGTTGAAGTTATCCAGCGCATCGGCCCAGGTACGACACAGGTTGTCCTGGTAATGCCCCGCCGCATCCGCCAGCCAGTGCAAATCTATCGATTCGGAAAACTCCAGTGACATGGCATGCTGGATCAGGCTCTTGATCGGGGCAAAGCCTGCGCCAAAAGCCAGGAAAATCACCGGCCGCGGCGAGTCCTCATCCAGCACGAATTCGCCGAACGGCCCTTCCACCATCACGGGGTCATTGGGCTTCAGGGCATTGAGTGCCACCTCGGCAAACGCATCCTCCGCTTGCCGTGAAATTTGCACTTCGATATGCCGGTCCTCGCACGGACAACTGGCAATGGCATACCGCCCGCTGGTCCCATTGATGCTCAACTCTATGCTCTGGCCAGCCAGAAACCGCAAGCGCTGGCTGCGCGGCGTCAGAATATGCAGCGCCGCCATCTGCTCATTGAAGGTTTCGACTGATTTCATCCGGGCGGTAAGCTGCTGTACGGGAATATCGAGCGCACCCGCCACGCTGGACTCGATCACCACGTCGTTTACCGGCGCATACGAGCACATCAAGATCACGCCGTCATCTTTTTCCATCTGCTTCAATACATAGTCGTGGGCACGCACCTTTTTTACTTCGCCCGACACGACGCGCGCCTTGCAATCACCGCAGTTGCCGTTACTGCAGCCATAGTTGAGCGACACGCCATTGCGTAATGCGGCATCCAGCAGCGTCTCGTTTCCTTCGACAGAAAACTCGTGGCCACTGGGCTGAATCGTGACGTTCGGCGCCATAATTTTAAGTATCCTTTCCTGTGCAATTACCGCCTGCGCCTGCACCGCATCCGGCGGCAATTCGGCCAGGTTGCGCAGCAGGAAGGCGCGCACGCTATGCAAGGCATGGTGCGTTTCCATGCTCGCGCCTTCGTCCAATTCGTCAATCTTCTCGTCCAGCCAGGTCATCACGTCGCCATAGTGCTTGATCAGGGCCTTGGCCGCCGCGTAGTC
>CAYGMS010000283.1:0-3600 GCA_964350905.1 uncultured Thiobacillus sp.
CTGCGCGCCGACGAAGGTGGCGTTTCCCACTTCAACTACCTGCGCGACAACACCTTGCTCACCTGGATGCACCTCCGGCTGATGCTGGGTTTCCTGCTGCGCCTGCCGCTTTTGCTAGTACGGCGCCTGAACATTCACCGGTCAAACACCCCATGAAAAATCCCCCTGATTCGCCCACGCAGGCGGTGCATGCCCCGCATCCGCCCCTCACCGGCTACTACGCCAGCGAACAGGAGCGGCGCGGTTACGTCGGCAAGCTGTTCGACAGTACCGCCTCCGACTACGATCGTATCGACCGCCTGCTCGCGCTGGGCAGCGGTCCCTGGTACCGCAACCAGGCGCTGCAGCGGGCGGGGCTGAAACCCGGCATGCACCTCGTCGATATCGGTGTCGGCACCGGTCTGGTCGCGCGCGAAGCGGTGAAACTGGTGGGCGATCCTGCTCTGGTGGTGGGCGTCGACCCGAGCGCCGGCATGATGGCCTGCGCTGATCTTCCGGGGGTCCAGCTCATTGAGGGGAGGGCGGAAGCGATCCCGTTTCCCGATGCCAGCTTCGACTTCCTCAGCATGGGCTATGCATTGCGCCACATCGGCGACCTGTCGGCCGCCTTCAGCGAATTCCATCGCGTGCTCAAACCCGGCGGTCGCCTGTGCCTGCTCGAGATCACCAAACCGGAGCGCGCCTGGAGCCAGGCCCTGCTCAAGGTCTATATGCGCGGCGTGGTGCCGGTGCTGGCCCGCCTGGTCGGCGGCAGTGCCGAGTCGGCCAAGCTGTGGCGTTACTACTGGGACACCATCGAAGCCTGCGTGCCACCGAGCGGGGTGATCGCTACGCTGGAGAACGCGGGTTTCACCGGCGTGCAACGGCACATCGAAGCCCGTGCGCTATCGATTCTGGCCGAGTACCAGGCGGTCAAGCCGGGCTGAGATACACGCTGCTCACAACCACGAACCGAGCAGATGCACCTCAGTGCCGCCCCGCAACCGCCACCCCGATCCTCGGCAACCATCGCCGCAACCCCGGCGTCGTGATCACCGTGCTGAAAATCGCCATCAGCACCAGCATGGTGAACATTTGCTGCGAGATCACGCCCAAGTCGTAACCGATATTGATGACGATGAGCTCCATCAGTGCGCGGGTATTCATCATGATGCCGAGCAGCTTGCCTTCGTGGTGTGACATGCCAGCCCAGCGCGCAGCAAGATAACTACCACCGAATTTGCCCAGCGTTGCCAGAAAAATAAGCAGGCCACACCAGCCCCATGCCTCAACTGAATCGAGACTGCCGATATGCGTGCGCAGGCCGGTATAGGTGAAGAAAATCGGCAGAAAAAACACCATGACGAAGTGACCGATGCGTTCCTTCCAGGCGTCGATGAGCGCGTGTTCGTCATGCAGGATGACGCCCATCATGAAGCCGCCAAAAATGGCGAAGATGCCGATCTGATACGTGGTCATCGCCGAGATGAAAATGGCAGCGAGCAATATGCCCAGCAGATTGTGGGTGAGTTTGCCGTGCCCCGCCTTTTCGCCTGTTGGCGCCGCGCCGGATTGGCTGTGACGGATGATGCGTTTCATCAGCGGCCGCACAACTAACCACCAGACCGCAAAGAAGCCCGCGACCAGCAACACCTTGCCGGCAAAAGCGGCGGCACTGAATTGCGTCAGGGTCAGCGCGGTGACCAGCGCGAGCAGCAGCCAGCCGATGACATCGTTGATCGCCGCCGCGCTGATGGCAATCACCCCAATGGGCAGGCGGGTGATTTTGAACTCGATCATCATGCGGCCGAGGATGGGCAGGGCGGTGATGGAGAAGGCGGTGGCGATGAACAGGGCGGTGGCAAGCGGGTCGATACCGGGCGAAAGAATCGGTGCCGTCCAATACCCGAATCCAAATCCGAGCACGAACGGCGCCACCATGCCCGCCGTGGCGATGGTGGCGACGGCACGACGATTGTGGTGGTCGGTCAGATGCGCGAAATCGAACTCCAGGCCGATCTGGAACATCAGCAGGATCAGGCCGATCTGCGACAGCATCTGCATCGGCGCGGGGGGCGTCGAGTGAAAAACAGTTTGAAACAGATCGGGTGCCAAGAGGCCAAACAGCGATGGCCCGAGCAGGATGCCGACAATGATTTCGCCCACCGCCGGCGACTGGCCGACGCGCTGCGCCAGTAGTCCGCCCAGTCGAGCGGCCAGCACGATCACGGCCAACTGCAGCAGGGTAAAAAACAGCATGAGCTCGGCCTGATGCACGGCGAGCGACTGCACCGGCGTGGCGGACATCAGACCATGCCGCCGTTCACCGAAATGATCTGGCCGCTGATATAGCTCGCCTGTTCGGAGGCCAGAAACCCGACCAGATCGGCCACTTCTTGCGGGCGACCGGCGCGCTTCATCGGCACCATGCTGGCGATGGCCTTGGCGTCGAACACGCCGGCTATCATGTCAGTCTGAATGATGCCCGGCGCCACGGCGTTGACCGTCACCCCGCGGCTGGCAAGTTCCAGCGACAGCGACTTGGTCGCGGCATGCAGCGCGCCCTTGGCGGCAGCGTAGTTGACCTGGCCACGGTTGCCGGTAATCCCGGCGATGGAGGTGATGTTGATGATGCGCCCCCAGCGGCTGCGCAGCATCGGCATCGTCAGTGGCTGCGTCACGTTAAAGAAGCCACTGAGCGACACATCCAGCACGCGGTGCCACTGCGCGGCGCTCATGCCGGGGAAAACGGCATCGTCGTGGATGCCGGCGTTGTTCACCAGCACCTGGATCGGGGTGTCAGTGACCAGTGCTTCCAGCATCGCACGGCTGGCGTCGGCGTCGGTGACGTCGAAGGCAAGCGCCTCGGCCTGCCCGCCGTTCGTTTTGATTTCATCGGCCAGCGCCTGCGCTTTCACCAGATTGCGGTTGGCGTGGATGTAGACGTAACAGCCGTCGGCGGCGAGGCGGCGGCAGATTGCCGAGCCGATGCCGCCGCTACCACCGGTGACCAATGCACGTTTCATTTTGAATTCCCCAGTTTGTTGGCGTCCAGCAGCGCCGCATCCAATACCACCGTGGCGCGGCCGCTGAGCAACGCCCGCCCGCCGGCGCTGACGTGGAAGCCATAAATAATGATGTTGTCGTCGCCGGACAGCCGCTCTGCCTCGACGTCGAGGTCGGCGGCGATGTCATCCAACCGCGTGACATGCAGTTCGACGCCGCGCACGCTGGCCAGATAGCCGGCGCGCGGCGCGCTGTTGGCAGCCGCCAGCAGTGCGCCATGAGCGGCCATCGCCTGCGCGGCGTATTCGATGCCGCAGGCCGCGCCCAGGCGGTCGTGGGCGCGCAGCGGATTGTCGGCGTGGCGATGACTGCTCGCCGCGCAGCGGATGTGCTGGGCGTCCCAGGCGGTGACGGCATCGAGCAGACACATGCTGCCCTGGTGCGGCAGGTGGGCGAGCAGCCAGGCGTGGTCTAGGGGCATGGGCAAGGGCAAATCCCCCCTAGCCCCCCTTTTTCAAAGGGGGGAACCACTGCACACAGCGTCGACCTCCCCCTTTGAAAAAGGGGGATTGAGGGGGATTTGCCTTTGACTTTGCTCACACCCGCCCCTTCACC
>CAYGMS010000284.1:0-3593 GCA_964350905.1 uncultured Thiobacillus sp.
GGCCTGTAGTGCGTGCGCGCGCTCGAAACAATTCTTCAGGTCGGCGTCGCGCTCGGCCTGGGTTTCCAGCAGCTTGGTCAGCTCGTCGAGCGCAGCGCTCGCGGCCTTCAGTGCATCCGGCCATTTGTCATAGCGCGTGAGTTCGGCCAGCGTCGATTTGATCGGATTCTGCGGAAACGCCAGACGCAGGTCGCGCGTGGCTTTGCTCAGGTCTTCCGCCGATTTGCGCAGCGCGGGAAAATCGCCGGCCTTCACCGCCGCGAGGCGCTTGGTGTCGCCGGCCAGTTCGATCAGTTGCGCGGTGGAGATGGTCTGGCCAAAGAACTGCGCGGCAGTTTCGGCCAGCTGGTGCGCTTCGTCGAGGACGACGGTATTGCACGCGGGCAGGAGTTCGGCGACACCTTCGTCCTTGAGCCACAGGTCGGCGAAGAACAGGTGATGGTTGACCACGACCACCTCGGCGTCGAGCGCAGCCTTGCGCGCGGCCATGACGAAGCAGTCCTTGTAATGGCTGCACTCACTGCCCAGACAGGTGTCGCGGCTGGACACGGCGTAATGCCAGGCGGTGGCGTCTTCGGGAATGCCTTCGGCTTCGGCGCGGTCACCACTGGAACTGGTTTCGGCAAAACGGGCGATCTTGGCCAGCCACACCGGGTCGTCGCGGTTGGCAAAACGGCCGTCGCTGAGGTTACGCTCGAGGTGGTGGTGGCAGACGTAATTGGCACGGCCCTTGAGCAGGGCCACTTTGACCGGCGACTTGAGCGCGCGGCGCGCCGCCGGCAGGTCGCGGTGAAACAGCTGGTCCTGCAGCGCCTTGGTGCCGGTGGAAATCACCACCTTTCCCCCTGACAGCAACGCGGGAATCAGATAGGCCAGTGTCTTGCCGGTGCCGGTGCCGGCCTCGGCCAGCAATACACCATTGTCAGCAATCGCCTGCTCGACGGCTTCGGCCATGGCCAGCTGTTGCGGGCGCGCACGCCAGCCAGGCAGCACATCGGCGCAGGCACCATCGGGGGAAAATATACGTTTCAGATCAAACATGTTGAGGCACAAATCGAGTGCCGGAGTGTACCATTCGGCGGGCTCTGGACGAGCGGCCGCCTGCCTTCAGTTTTGTGGGTTCACTGCCGTTAAATCGGTACCTTTTAACTATACTTTCCTTATCATGCGTGCCTACCTGATCTGCCTGCTGCTATCTGCTTTCCCGGCGTGGACGCATGCGGAAATCGTTCAATTACAGGTTCGCCCGGGTATTCAAACCAGTGCCGAATATCTGGACGGGCAACGCGACAAGCCGGCTGTTCTGCTGCTGCATGGTTTTCTGCAAACGCGCGACTTTCCCACTGTGGCCACACTGGCGCGTGGCCTGCGTGATGCGGGCTACCCGGTGTTGTCCCCCACGCTCAGTCTCAACATCCCCAACCGCTCGCAAAGTCTGGCGTGCGAAGCCATCCAGCGTCACAGCCTGGATGACGACATCAGCGAAATTACACACTGGGTAGACTGGCTGAAATCGCGCGGACACCGCTCCATCGTGCTGATCGGCCACAGCTTTGGCAGCTTGCAACTGCTGGCCTATCTGGATGCCAGGCCGGACCGCGTAGTCAAAGGCTATTTCGGCAGCTCGCTGATCGAAACCCGGATTGGCAACACCGCCCGCGCACCCTTGATCGCGCAGCTAACAAATCAGGCACAGCGTGGACAAGGCGCACTGGTCAGTCAGCAGATCTCTTTTTGCAAGAAATACCTGGCTACTCCCGGCGACCTTGTGTCTTATATACGCTGGGATCAGCCGCGCACGCTGGCGGCACTCAGGAAGTCGCCGGTCAGGATGCAACTGCTCATGGGTGAAGCCGACGAAATGATAGGGGTCGCCTGGATCAAGGCACTGCAACAGGCAGGTATCCCAATGGTCATCCTGCCCGGTGCCAATCATTTCATGGATGGCGAACATGAATTCGATCTACTGGCAAATGCGCTTGAATTTCTGACGCGTGTTCAACAAGCTCCTCCCCGATGAAACGGCCTGAATCCATCCCCATCACCCAGGTCGCCCTTGCATTCATCACCGGCCTGATGGTGCTGGTCAGCCTGATCGGGGCATTTTCTGCTTATCAGACACGCACTGTCACACACGAACTGGAACAGCATGTTCGCGACGCGGCACAGTCCGAGCTCGACATGGCGATCGAACGGGTCGTGCGTCGAACAGAAGACCAGGCGGACAAACTGTCACGCTGGGGCGAGACCCGGCAGCAACTGATTCTGCCCGAGTACTACACCTACTGGCGCGATCAGCGCGTGTATGAAAGCGGCATACTGCACAATCACCTCGCGCACACCGCCTTGTACGATCAGTCTGGCGCACGGCTGGCTTCCAGCACGGCAAAAAGCCGTTTCCCTGACCGACTGAGCAACGACATGTTGGCGCGCCAATCTCCCAACTGGCTGGTCAACGAAGCAGGTGCAATCGCGCTGTATCAACTGTTCCCGGTCTACAGCAGCGAAGGGCAAATGACCCTGCTCGGGCACGGGCTCATACGCCTTGACTTCATATCCGAACTGCTACGCCAGGAAGGCCTATATTCTGTCGATATCAAAAGCGTCAAAATCACGCTTGCGCCGGATGAGATAGTGGCGTCGTCTGATCTAGGTACGCACCTAAGCTACAGCGTACTCACACCCCAAGGACAGGCCCAGTTCAAGTCGATTCTGTCGAACACCCTGCTTGCGCTGTTCATCGTCCTGCTGGCGGCAGCGCTGCTGGCGTACACCACCTATAGCCGCCTGCTGGTTAAACCGCTTAGGCAGCTCTCGCAGGATATTGATGCCATGCAGCATGGTCAGTTCAGCCAGGCGCCCTCCCGCTCGGTGCCGATGCGGGTGACTGAGCTGGAAAACATCCGCCGGTCACTGCACGACTATCAGCTACAGCTTCGGGAACTGCATGGCTCCCTGGAACATCAGAACCGCGTGTTCCACTCGCAGGCACGACAGGATGCACTGACCGGCTGCCACAACCGGCGGGCCTATGAAGAGGACTGGGCGCATTTTCGTCTGGGGCTTGAAAATTCGCCGCAGGGGGTGGCCTTTCTGCTGTTTGACTGCGACCGTTTCAAGACCATTAACGACACCTACGGGCATACCAAAGGCGACCGTGTGCTGTGCATCGTTGTCGATGCACTGGTCATGGCCCTGCGCGCCAACGACCGGCTTTACCGGCTGGGTGGAGACGAGTTTGCCACCTTCATGCCACACACTTCACCGGTCCAGGCCAGGCAAATTGCACAACGTTGCCAGAGTCTGGTTGAGGCGGCGAATTTCAAGGACCTGGGAATCAACGAGCCGATCGGAATCAGCATCGGTATCGCCTACTGTGAAGCCGATCAGTGCATCAGTGTGGACGAACTGCCGAAGCAGGCCGACGTCGCCATGTACACTGCCAAACAGCCGGGACGCAATCGCATTGCACTGTTTGGAGAGGACATGGATCGCGCCACGCAAACACTGGTTGCCAGCCGCGAAACCAGTGCCTTGTTCCAGGCGCTGTCCAACCCGGGCATGATCGAAATGCACTATCAGGCCATTTATGT
>CAYGMS010000285.1:0-3586 GCA_964350905.1 uncultured Thiobacillus sp.
AGCCCTTGATGAGTTTGCGGTATTGCTCGTTGTGGGCGACGGCATGCGGCCGCGGGCCGACGACGCTCATGCGGCCCTGCATCACATTGATGAACTGCGGCAGTTCGTCGAGCGAGGTGCGGCGGATAAAAGCGCCAAAACGGGTGGTGCGCGGATCACAGCGACCGGCCTGCTGGATGACAGCACCATCATCGCAGACGCGCATGGAACGAAACTTGTAAACCAGGATTTCCTGCCCGTCGAGGCCGTAGCGGCGCTGTTTGAAGATGACGGGGCCGGGTGACGAGAGTTTGACGCCCGCAGCCAGGATGAGCAGTACCGGCCAGATCAGCAGCAGAATCAGGCCGGCAATGATGACATCGCTGATGCGCTTGCCGATGCCGGAAACGCCCAGGGTGGGGGATTCGGTCAGTGCCACCACGGGCATGCCGTGAATATGGTCAACCCGCGCCTGAATCAGGTCCGACACGAAAATATCGGGGACGAAATAGACTGAAGCCGTGGTGTCACGCAGCGCATCGAGAACGCTCAGGGTGCGCGGCTGCGAGGCCATGGGCAGAGTGATGTAGACGAGGTCGATGCCGTTGCTGTTAACGTACGCCGGGATATCCACCAAGCGCCCAAGCAGTTTTTTCGGATCGGCAAGATCAGTGCGATCAAGGGTGCGATCATCAAAAAAACCAGCCACATCCACACCCAGCGAGCTGTCATTGGCAAAGCGTCCACGCAACTCGGTCCCCAGGTTGCCTGCCCCGACAATAATGGCTAGACGGCGTCCCCCTTCCAGCAGCAGCAAGCGCGGCAGAATCTTGCGGACGACACGGTGCGCCAACCACATGGCGACAGGTGTGATCAGCATCCACGCTATCACCAGATTGGGCGGAAAGAAATCCAGGTAGCCGGTTGAATAACCAAACAGCAGGATCAGCCCGGACAGGAAAAACCAGGGCATGACCACTTCATTCCAGAAGGCACGCAACGTCACTTCCGGCCATTTTCCGGGGAATGTCAGGGTAAAGACGATCAGCGCCAGAAGCGGATAAGGTCCACGGAACGGCTCATCGAAGTAAAACGTGCACCCGATCAGCACCAGCACGGCCACAAAGGGGTCGAGCAGGATCTTGGTCAGCGTAACAACGGAAAGTTGCTGCCGAAACAGCCACTGGTTGTGGTTAGTCATCTATCCAAACGCATATGTTTAGTGTCGTTATCAATTTTCATCTGCCAGCAGGCGGACGTATTTTTTAGTTCAGGCTGTCAGGAAAACACTGAACAAGTCCTTCGACAAGCTCCCTTCGACAAGCTCCCTTCGACAAGCTCCCTTCGACAAGCTCCCTTCGACAAGCTCAGGACGAACGGCTAGCGGTTGATTTCGTTCGTGGTGAACCTTCGATATGCTCAGGACAGGCTTGTCGAACCACGCAGCAAACCAATTTATTCAGTATTTCCAAAGCAAATAACTTTGCCACCCAAGCTACCAGGCATTATCCAACAAAAGTACCAGACCGAGGCTGCAAGGATATTAATCGGCAATCGCGGGCACTACTTAAACCATCATTCCGCTTGCATTGCCTTGTGCCCGCTTTCATTTTGAGCAAACCAAATTACAACGGCCCCCAATTGGGGGCCGTTGTAATGACAAGCTACTCAGATTTCAGATCTGCGAACGCGCACGCCGCCGAGCCATAAAGCCAACCAGACCCAGGCCAGCGAGCATCATGGCGTAGGTTTCGGCTTCAGGGATCGGAGCGGTGACGACGGTAAGGCCAACGAAGTTTTTATAAATAGAGGCAGAACCAGACTCGCTATAAGCAAAAAGGTCGTTCGAGATGGCGAGGCTGACGCTGCTCACCATTCCATCTGCGCCGCCCCAACCTGTTGCTGGCAAAGTGACACCCGCTGACGCCTTCCATGTTCCATTGGCTAGCACTGGCTGAAGGCTTGAGTCCAGGTAGTTGCTCGTGTTCCCCTCGATATCCAGCGCACCCAGGTAGCCCGAAACATAGACCGAAGCATCCTCACCCGTCAGGCTGTACCCACCCTGCTCATTCAGGTTGAAGGCCGTCAGCAGGTAGCCTGTATGTGCACTCACCGTGACATTGATAAGATGATTGGCAGCCGGACTGCCATCAGACGATGCAGCAAAGCCAGAGGACAAGGGCGTAAACACCAGTTCATCGCCGGACAGGGATGCCGTTCCAAAAAGCCCTAAATCCTCCTGATAGAAGGTGTAGCTCACATTCGTACCTGTCAACGTCACCTCTGTAAGTGTAAGTGCCGCAGAGGCATTCCCGCCAGCCAGTGCGGCAAACAAACCCATTGCCGCTATAAGAGCTTTCTTGTTATGTACCATGTTTTCCTCCTGCCTTTCTTGTTTGATGTTGTTATGGTTATAAATGTGTCACGGTGCACGCTTAAGCTTAACTATTGATTACATTGCTATTTATAAATCGCATACCGGGTGAACGCTTCCGCCCCATTCCAACAAACGTGGCCGCCATGAGACCAATCAAAATCAGCGCCCAGCCCGCGGGCTCTGGAACGGCAGCGGGTGCTGCAGCCGTTGTGATCCGGAACCCAGCATACGTATTTCGGATAAAGCCCAAGCCATTGACAGGGGTACTGAACAATTCGGTATCCAGGGTAATCTTCACCGATTGCGGAGCCCCCAGGCCGAGCAAGGAAAGCGGCCCACTTATCTCCCAAAAATGGCTCCCGGTCTGAGCGAGCGGAGACCCGGGGGCGAGATCAAGAAGCACGAAGTCTCCAGTATCCTGGTTGGTCGCCTGAACGCTGGAATTAACGTTGACTGAACCTCCACCCGACAGGAAATAGCTGCCACGTCCCATAAATGTCAGGTCCGTAAAAACATAGCCCGGAGCAATGTTGAATGAAAGTTGCAGCGAACTTGTCTTGCTGGCTGGAGCCCCAGCCGAAAATGCCGAGAACGAAGTGGGCTGGAAATAAACTGTGTCCATTGATCCAGACATCAGGCCACTCTTATAAAGCCCAACCTGGTTGTCATCGTATGAAACGGTGAAGTGATCGCCATTCAATATGATGGGCGCAGCCTGGACCACGCCAGCAATAGCGAGCAAACCCAAACTTGAAAGAACTTTACGAAGTGTCAGCATTTTTGGTCTTCTAATAGATCACGGGTGCCCATTAACAAGCAAGACACAAGCCCGACCTAATGAAAATAAACTCAACCATATGTTTTTAAAAGATAAATATATAATAACCGACTGCTCAACCGGAAAGCCGCTCACCAGTCTGTAAAAAATACCGACATCCATACCGCGTTGATACGGGCCCAGAATCGAGCACCTCACACTCGTTTTCTGCGCCAAACAGGCCGGGGTTGAGCGCTCAGGACCCACTTGGCGCTATGCTATGCGCAATGCCATTTTCTGGAGTGCCCTGTGGGCAAGATTCTGCTGCTCATTATTATCGGCGTGGTTGTTTACGCTGTGTTCCGCAACTATCAACGCTCGCTCAACAGGCCGCCCTCATCGGCTCGCGAACAATCGGTCGAGGACATGGTGAAATGCGCGCATTGCCAGGTGAATCTGCCGCGTAGCGAAGC
>CAYGMS010000286.1:0-3580 GCA_964350905.1 uncultured Thiobacillus sp.
GTTGCATCCAGCCAGGCCAGGTTGAACTCCTCGCGGCCGGCACTTTTGGGTGGGGGTTGTTGCAGGTATGGGTGATCGGCCAGCGCGGCCAGCAGGTTGCTATCAATGACGCCGCTGGCAGCCCATGCGCCGTCACGGTCGTAATGTGTGCCTTGATGCCGCTGAATCCAGGCATCGAGCAACATATTGCCAGGACCGGTGTCCCAACCGCGCACGGTGCCGTTTGCGGGTAAATCGGTAATGTTGGAAATGCCGCCGATGTTGGCGATGACGCGGTGTCGCTCGGGATGCTGTAGTACCTGGGCGTGGAAGGCGGGCACCAGTGGCGCGCCTTGCCCACCTGCTGCGATATCACGGCTGCGAAAGTCGGAGACGACAGCAACGCCCGTGAGTTCGGCAAGCAGGGCGGCATTGACTATCTGCAGCGTGTAGCCATCAGCGGGACGGTGGCGCAGAGTCTGGCCGTGGCAGCCAATCGCGCGCACGGTGTTGGGCGCCACGCCATCAAGCAGGCGATTGACCGCGTCGGCGTACAGGTGTGTCAGTTCATTGGCGGCGCAGGCGGCGAGATGGATTTCGTTGGGTTGCGGCGCGTGCAATGCCAGCAACCGGGCACGCAGGGCGTCTGAATAAGGCAGGTAGTGGGTCTGGAGGAGCCGGGGCTGGCCTGTGGGGCCTATTTCAGCGAGGACTGCATCGACACCATCGAGACTGGTGCCGGACATGAGGCCGACATACAGTTCGGCCTCATGCGTTGGGACTGCACTCAATCGAGGGCGGCTAGATTGGTGCCGCGCAACAGGGCCAGTTTGTCAGACCAGTCGGCGGTCTGCTGCAGGAAACGTCCACGCTGGGCAACTGCTAGCGGAGGCGAACCTGGCAACTTGATGGCCATGGGATTTTGCGGGCGGCCCGCAATCCGCACTTCATAGTGCAAGTGTGGGCCGGTCGATGCCCCCGTTGAACCTACATAGGCGATAACCTGGCCTTGATTGACCGTGCGGCCGGTACGAATGCCTGAGGCAAATGCACTGAGGTGGGCGTAGTAGGTCTCGAAGCCGTTGCCATGACGCAGGATGACGAGATTGCCGTAACCGCCTTTGCGTCCGGCAAACGCAACGGTTGCGTCACCCGTGGCCTTGACTCGGGTGCCGGTCGGGGCGCCAAAATCAACACCAGTGTGGGCGCGGTGGAAGCCATAGACCGGGTGCTTGCGTGAATTGCTGAAACTGGAGGTGACGCGGGAAAACTCGAGCGGTGAACGCAGGAAGCCTTTTTTGAGCGACTCGCCTTCAGGTGTGTAATAGTCTTCGCGTCCGGATGCGTCGCGGAACAGAACGGCACGGTAGGGTTTGCCAGCGTTGACGAATTCAGCTGCCAGTAACTGGCCGGCGGAAATAGGTTCACCGTTGCGATAGCTCACTGTATAGATGGCCGAGAATGTGTCGCCCCGACGCAGATCTTCACGGAAGTCCAGGCTGGTGGAGAAGGTTTCTGCCATCTGGTTGGCGATCTTGTCGGGAATGCCGGCGCTGTCAGTCGCGCCATAGAGCGACGACAGAATACGTCCAGAACGCATGACTACGCGGGTTTCAAGCACAGCGCTGCTTTCAGCAGCGACATAGCTGTTGCCTTGCCGGCTAATGGTCAGTGCAGGCTCGGCGCCGCGTTCGAATTGTATGGTCAGCAATTGGCCGTCTTGCGTCGTGGTGGCCTGGATGCGCTTGCCGCTGCGAATGCTGGACGATAACTGGCGCACCGCATCGGTAGCCAGCAAACCCTGGATTTCCAGGGCGTCAATATTCAGTCGAGCCAACGCACTGGATAGTGTGTCGCCAGACTGGATGACGCTTTCGCGTTCGAATGTGGTGTTTGCGTTTGCGCTAGCCAGCACTGGCAGGGCGATGCTTTCGGTGATGGTTTCCGGAGTGATATCGAGCGTGTTGGTGTCCGGTGCCAGGCCGAAGGCGGCAACCACGCCAAAAAGCGGCAAGCTGGAGAGCGCAACCAGAGTACGCAGGCTGAAACGCCGTTCTGCTCTGGTCATGCGATGGGTTAAGATTCTCAGTTTGGTGAGCGGCATAGACCGTTTCCCTTCTGTAATTGAGCCGAGAGTTTAACACAAGTATCCATCGGCTAATTTGTTCAATCCAAACAGCGGCTTGTGCGTGCTGAATGAAGCGGTATCTATGGTTTACGGTCAAGTTTGAGCAAACTTGACCTGTGGCAGAGAGGAATTTGATGCAGGACGTGTTGCAGGAAATAAAGAGAGGCGCCGACGAACTGTTGGTCGAAGCCGAGTTGCTCGAGAAGCTGAAAACCGGACGTCCGTTGCGAATCAAGGCGGGCTTTGACCCGACTGCACCCGATTTGCACCTTGGGCATACCGTATTACTGAATAAATTACGTCAGTTTCAGTTATTGGGACACCAGGTTGTTTTCCTGATCGGGGATTTCACCGGGATGATTGGTGACCCGACCGGCAAAAACACCACACGGCCTCCCTTGACCCGCGAAGCGGTTGCTGAAAATGCCAAAACCTATCAGGAACAGGTGTTCAAGATTCTTGACCCGGCCTTGACCGAGGTGCGATTCAACTCGGAATGGATGGAAGGACTGGGCTCAGTTGGCATGATCCGGCTGGCGGCAACCCACACGGTAGCGCGCATGCTGGAGCGGGATGACTTTCACAAGCGCTATACCAACCAGCAACCGATCGCGATTCACGAATTCCTGTATCCGCTGATCCAGGGGTATGACTCGGTTGTGCTGAAAGCCGATATTGAACTGGGCGGTACCGACCAGAAATTCAACCTGCTGATGGGGCGCGAACTGCAAAAGCATCACGGCCAGTCCGCGCAGTGCGTCCTGACCATGCCTTTGCTGGAAGGTACGGATGGCGTGAACAAGATGTCGAAGTCGCTCGGCAACTACATCGGCATCAATGAGGCGCCCCAGGAGATTTTCGGCAAGCTGATGTCGATCTCCGATGAGTTGATGTGGCGTTATATCCAGTTGTTGTCATTCGAGCCGCTGCAGACGATTGAAGGCTGGAAGCAGCAAGTGGCCGACGGTGCCAATCCCCGTAATATCAAAGTGGGGTTTGCGCAGGAAATTGTCACCCGCTTTCATGACGCGGCGGCGGCAACTCATGCGCTGGCCGATTTCGAGGCGCGCTTCCAGAGGGGGGCGTTGCCGGAGGACATGCCGGAAATCAGCCTGCAGGGTATCGAGGGCGTGCTGCTGGTGCCCCAGTTATTGAAGCAGGCCGGCCTGGTGTCGAGCACCTCGGATGCCATGCGCCAGATCGCTGGAGGCGGGGTGCGCCTGGATGGCGAACGCGTGGCCGATAAAGGCGTGGCGGTGCCTGTGGGGGCGACCGTGGTGGCCCAGGTGGGCAAGCGGAAATTCGCCCGGGTGACGATTATTTAAAATTAATTAGCTGAAAGTGTTGACGGAAGTTTTTTGCTCTGTAGAATGCGCCCTTCTCGAGACACAGCGAGATCTGCAACAAGCGGAACAAGCTGCTAATCGATTGATCTTTAACAATTTACAGCCGATAGGTGTGGGTGTTGTTGCG
>CAYGMS010000287.1:0-3575 GCA_964350905.1 uncultured Thiobacillus sp.
CCGTTAGACAGCCCCAGCACATGCAGGCCGGGTTCCAGGGTTTTCAGCGGGGTGATGTCGTCGGCGTTTTCACCTGCATTGGTAAAGCGGTAGACATCTGCAGTGTAGGTCTTGTCGATCAGGCGGCGCAGGTCGTCGTGCGGGATATCGTCAATCAGGCGCGACAGCACGGCAAACGCCAGTTCGCGGTAGTTCATGCCGCGCATCGCTGCGAGGTCGGCGGCACTCAGTTTCGGATAGCTGTCCGGCACGTACAGGCCGCCATCGCTGGCCAGACCGCCGAGCAGGATTTCGGAGAAGCGTAATTGCGGTGCCAGACCGCGCGTGCTGATGTAGTTCATTATTTTGACGCCAATTCTTCAAGACGGATGCGCATCACCTGCCCGGCCACGGCATCGAGCGCCTCGATCTTGGCGATCGCAGCGTTGATGTTCTTTTCCACCGTGATGTGGGTCAGCAGAATGATGTTGACCTGCTCTTCGCCCTCGGCCGGCTCCTTCTGCACCATGGCGTCGATGGAGATGCTGCCGTCGGCGAGGATGCGGGTGATATCGGCCAGCACACCGGGACGGTCGAAGGCACGCAGACGCAGGTAATACGATGTGCGCACTTCGTCCATCGACAGGATCGGCGTGTCCGACAACTGATCCGGCTGGAACGCCAGATGCGGCACGCGGTGATGCGGGTCGGCAGTATGCAGGCGGGTGACGTCAACCAGATCGGCAATCACCGCGGAAGCGGTCGGCTCGGCGCCGGCACCCGCGCCGTAATACAGTGTCGGTCCAACCGCATCGCCCTTCACCAGCACGGCGTTCATCGCGCCATCGACATTGGCAATCAGGCGGCGCTCCGGAATCAGCGTCGGATGCACGCGCAGCTCGATGCCGTTTTCGGCACGGCGCGCAATCCCCAGCAGCTTGATGCGATAACCGAGTTCTTCGGCGTATTTCACGTCTTCGCGCGTGAGCCTGGAAATGCCCTCGGTGTAAACACGGTCGAACTGCATCGGGATGCCGAAGGCAATCGCCGACAGAATGGTGAGCTTGTGCGCCGCGTCGACGCCTTCGATGTCGAAGGTCGGGTCGGCTTCGGCGTAGCCCAGCGCCTGCGCTTCTTTCAGCACCTCCTCGAAGGCCGCGCCCTTGTCGCGCATTTCGGTGAGGATGAAGTTGCTGGTGCCGTTGATGATGCCGGCCAGCCACTCGATGCGGTTGGCGGTAAGGCCTTCGCGCAGCGCCTTGATGATGGGAATTCCGCCCGCCACCGCCGCCTCGAACGCTACCATCACACCCTTGGCCTGCGCTGCCGCGAAGATCTCGTTGCCATGCTTGGCGACCAGATGCTTGTTGGCGGTGACCACGTGCTTGCCGTTGGCAATCGCCTGCATCACCAGTTCCTTGGCTGGCTCCAAGCCACCAATCAGTTCGACCACGATATCGATTTCGGGATCATCCACCACGTCAAACGGGTTGGTCGACAAGGGCAGGTCGCCTGCCATGGCCTTGGCCTTTTCCAGATTGCGCACCGCAGCGCGCACCACCCGAATTTCGCGGCCGGCGCGCCGGCTGATTTCTTCTGCATTGCGGCGCAACACGCTAAGCGTGCCGCCACCGACCGTTCCCAAGCCTAGCAGGCCAACATTGATGGGTTTCATTTAAATGATCTCAGTCAAAAAACAGTTACCCGCGAAGGATGCGAAGAAGCACAAAGAAAACCCTGAATACAAATTCTCAAAATATGATTTTTTTGAATTATCTTCGTGTCTCTTCGCGTCCTTGGCGGATGAAAAAACAAAAATCAGCGATGCGCGCGCTGGCGGTCAAAGAACCGGCCCATGCGGGTAATCGCCTTGCTCAGCTCTTCTTCATGCGGCAGGAACACGACGCGGATATGATCGGGCGTAGGCCAGTTGAAGCCGCTTCCCTGCACCACCAGCACCCGCTCTTCCTCCAGCAGCTTGAGGATGAACTTCTGGTCGTCCTCAATGGGATAGATCTTGGGATCCATTTTGGGGAACAGATACATCGCCGCCTTGGGTTTCACACAGCTGATACCGGGAATCGAGGTGAGCAGGTCATGCGCCAGATCGCGCTGACGGGCCAGTCGCCCGCCCGGTGCCACCAGATCGGTAATGCTTTGATAGCCGCCCAGCGCCGTCTGGATCGCATACTGGCCGGGCACATTGGAACACAGCCGCATCGACGCCAGCATGTTGAGGCCTTCCAGATAATCCAAGGCATGGCGCTTGTCGCCCGAAATGATCATCCAGCCTGCACGGTAGCCACAGGCACGGTAATTCTTCGACAAGCCGTTGAAGGTGACAATCAACACATCGTCGGCAAGCGAAGCGATCGATGTATGCGTCGCGCCGTCATACAGCACCTTGTCGTAGATCTCGTCGGCATACACGACCAACTGATTTTCGCGGGCAATATCCAGAATCCCCTCGAGGATTTCATTCGGATACAGCGCGCCAGTCGGGTTGTTCGGGTTGATGATGACGATCGCCCGCGTGTGCGTCGTGATCTTGGAACGGATATCGTCCAGATCCGGCAGCCAGTCGGCGCCTTCGTCGCAGATGTAGTGGCACGGCTTGCCGCCCGCCAAACTGACCGCCGCCGTCCATAGTGGATAATCAGGCGCGGGCACCAACACCTCATCGCCACTATCCAGCAGCGCCTGCATCGCCATCACAATCAGCTCGGACACGCCGTTGCCAATGATGATGTCATCGGTCCGCACCCCGGCAATGCCCTTGCGCTGCGACTCGTGCATGATGGCCTTGCGCGCCGAAAACAGGCCCTTCGAATCACTATAGCCCGAAGCGTTAGGCAGATTGATGATCACGTCCTCCACGATTTCCTCGGGCGCATCAAAGCCAAACGGCGCCGGATTGCCGATGTTCAACTTGATGATGCGCTGCCCTTCATCCTCCATCTTCTTGGCGCGCGCCATCACCGGACCGCGTATGTCATAGCAAACGTTATCGAGCTTGGACGATTTATTGATCGTACGTAAACGTGGATTTTTCTCTGCCGTCACGGCGTTCTTCCTAGTCAACCTGCACAAAACCAAAGCAAAACAAAGCCTTGGAAAACCAGCGATTTTACCGGAGGCACGGGGCACGGGCAAACGAAACCACGCGCCGCAACCCGCCACCCGCGCTCACGGCCACAGCGGAATCTGCTAAGGTTTGCCCATGAAACTGCATCTCAACACCGACACCAACCAGCGCCTGTTTACCGGCTACGGCGCCGATCATGTCCTCATCAACGGCCAGCGCCACGAATCCAGCCTGCTGCTGTCGCCACAGGGCATCGAGGTCGCCCCTTGGGCCGGACAGGGGTTTGATGCGCTTACTGCCGAGCATTTCGAATGGATTGCGCTGCGGGAACTGGATATTTTGCTGCTGGGCACCGGCAACCGGCTGCGGTTTCCGCATCCTTCACTGACGCGGGCGCTGGTGGAAGCGCAGATTGGGCTGGAGGTGATGGATGTGGGGGCGTTGTGCCGGACCTACAATTTTTTGATTACCGAGGGGCGGAGTGTGGGGGCGGCGGTGTTGATTGAGCCGG
>CAYGMS010000288.1:0-3568 GCA_964350905.1 uncultured Thiobacillus sp.
GTGCTGGACGTGCTGTTCTCAGTCGTCTTCATCGGCGTGATGCTGTTCTACAGCGGCTGGCTCACTTTGGTCGTGCTGGCCTCTCTACCGTTGTACTTCGTGATTGCCCTGTTGGTCACCCCCATTCTGCGCGCGCGCCTACACGAGAAGTTCAACCGCGGCGCCGAGAACCAGGCCTTTCTGGTCGAAACCGTGTCCGGTATCGACACCCTCAAGAGCATGGCGGTGGAACCGCAGATGCAGCGCCGCTGGTATACCCAACTCGCGGGCTATGTCTCGGCCGGGTTCAAGTCCGCCACGATCTCGACGCTGGCGCACGAGAGCACCAATCTCGTGGGCAAGCTCGTCACCGTCGGCACCTTGTGGCTCGGCGCCAAGCTGGTGATCGAAGGCCAGCTCACCGTGGGTCAGCTCATCGCCTTCAACATGCTGGCCGGCCGTGTCGCGCAGCCCATCATGCGGCTGGCGCAGCTGTGGACCGACTTCCAGCAGACCGGCATTTCGGTGCAGCGTCTGGGCGATATTCTCAACGCCCCGACCGAAGCCGCCGGTGCCAAGAGCAGCCTGCCGCCGATCACCGGACGCATCACCTTCGACCAGGTGCAGTTCCGCTACCGGCCCGACACCCCCGAAGTGCTCAAAGGCATCAATCTCGACATTCAGCCCGGCGAAGTCATCGGCATCGTCGGCCGCTCGGGTTCTGGCAAGAGCACGCTGACCAAGCTGATTCAACGCCTGTATGTGCCGGAACGCGGCCGAGTCCTGATCGACGGCATGGATTTGACCTTGGTCGACGCATCCAGCCTGCGTCGCCAAATCGGCGTCGTGCTACAAGAGAACGTGCTGTTCAACCGCACCCTCAGAGAGAACATCGCCCTGGCCGACCCCGGCGCACCCTTGGAGCAGGTGATCCAGGCCGCCAAGCTGGCCGGTGCCCATGAATTCATCCTGGAACTGCCCGAAGCCTACGACACCATGGTGGGTGAACATGGCTCAAGCTTATCCGGTGGCCAGCGCCAGCGCATTGCCATTGCCCGTGCCCTGATGAGTGAGCCGCGTATCCTGATCTTTGACGAGGCCACCAGCGCACTCGATTACGAATCCGAACGCATCATCCAGCAGAACATGCAGGCCATCTGCCGTGGCCGCACCGTCATCGTCATCGCCCACCGGCTGTCCGCCGTGCGCCATGCCAACCGCATCCTGGTGATGGATCATGGCCAGATCGTCGAGGCCGGGACGCATGCCGAGCTGCTGGAACACGAAGCAGGCCACTACTCCCGCCTGCATCGTCTGCAACACGCCTGAGGCATCCCATGAAACGCCAAGCCTTCGCCGATCTGTTTAGCCGTTATGCCAAGGTGTTTCGCCACGCCTGGGCACATCGCAAAGAAACCGATACGCCCGACCTGCACGCCCACGAAGCCCAGTTCCTGCCTGCAGCCCTGGCCTTGCGTGATACCCCGCTGCATCCTGCCCCGCGCATCACGCTGTGGGCGATCATGGCCTTTGCCCTGATTGCGCTGCTGTGGGCCATCTTCGGCCGCATTGACGTGGTCGCCACGGCGGTCGGCAAGATCATCCCCAACGACCGCACCAAGGTCATCCAGCCAATGGAAACAGCCGTGGTTAAAGCGATCCATGTCCGCGACGGCCAGGAAGTCAAACTCGGGCAGATGCTGGTCGAGCTCGATGCCACCACCGCCGTGGCGGACAGCGACCGACTCGATAACGAAGCCCTGACCGCACGGCTGGAAGCCATGCGCGCTCAAGCCATGCTGGCCGCGCTGACAAACGGCAGCCCGCCCAAACTGGGATCAAACAGCGGCGCCGACGCAGCTCGTGTCAGCACCGAACAGACTCAACTCACCGGCCAGTATCAGGAATACCAGGCCCGCCAGTTGCAACTGAAAAGCGAGATCACCCGACGTCGAGCTGAACTCCAGGCCACGCAGGAGCAGGTGACCAAGCTGGAACAAACCGTCCCCATCGCGCGCCAGCGTGCAGCGGACTACCAACGCCTCGTCAAAGAGAATTTCATGTCCCAGCATGGCTATCTGGAGCGTGAGCAGGAACGGATCGAGCAAGAGCAGGATCTGGCCAGCAGCCGGGCCCAGGTGAATGAAATCCGTGCTGCACTGGCCGAAGCGCAGCAACAGCAAGCCACGCTCGCGGCCGAAACTCGCCGTCAGTTGCTGGACCAACAGAACCTGGCCGAACAGAAGGCAGCGTCTTTGGGACAGGAATGGGTCAAGGCCGACCAGCGCGGCCGGCTGATGAGGCTGACCGCCCCTGTCGCCGGCACCGTCCAGCAGCTGGCCATCAGCACCGTCGGCGGCGTGGTCACCCCCGCGCAGCCCCTGATGGTGATCGTGCCCAAGGAGAATGTACTGGAAGTCGAAGCCATGTTGCCGAACAAGGACATTGGCTTCGTGAACCCCGGACAGGATGCCGAAGTGAAAGTGGAAACCTTTCCGTTTACCAAGTACGGCACCCTCCACGGCACGATCACCCAGGTGTCATCCGACGCGATCCAGGACGAGAAGCTGGGACTGATCTACTCGACCCGGGTGAAACTCGCAAAGGACACCATCCGGGTGGAAAACAAGATCGTACGGTTGAGTCCCGGTATGGCGGTGACGGTTGAGGTCAAAACAGGTACGCGTCGAGTGATCGAGTACTTCCTGAGTCCGCTGATGCAGGTTTCGAGTGAGAGTTTGCGGGAGCGGTGAATATACGCTCGGCCAGGACCAGGCATGGCAACTTTACAGCCGGGTCATTCCTGACGCATCAGCTTGTCAGCCTTCTCCACGTGTCGCACCAGCCGCCAGGGTTCGATATAGAGTTTCTTGAGCACCCACGCTCCCGCGAGACCGACGATGGCCACGATGAACTGCCCTGCCATTTGTTTCCAGGAGGGGGCTGCAGAGAACGCAATCGCAAAAACCATTGCCATGCAGAACAGGGCCAGCACACCGAGTTGTATCCAGCCGGCCACCGCCATTGAGCGATCCGGCGCGAGCCATGCCCGATCATTTCTAATTCGCAATTGTCCCGAATGGCGCAACCAGCGCATTTGCTGGTCGGTATAACCGTGTTTCTGCTTGATTGCGATGATCTGCTTGCGCGCGGGTTGCTGCAAATCGAGCCCGAACCGATAATAGAACAGCCGTTCGTTGCCGATGGCCTCCAGGTCCAACTCGGCGTCCGATTTGCAGGCGAGATAAAGCTTGATGGAATCGGGCACGCCCTCGTAGTAATCCCGCCCCGCGATTCTCTGGCTGTCGGCCAGGTTGAGTTGGATGGTTTCAGAACGCTGTTCTTCCTGCATGGCGGATCTCCTGATTGGTTGACATCGGTACGTAAGTTTCCAGTCGCGCTTACTTCTCGTGAAAATCCCGCCCCGCGATGCGCTGATTGGGGCTGATGTTGATCTGAACGCGCGATTCTTGCGCGCGCGACAGCGCGGCTAGCTTGTCCAGCGGCTTGCGAGCCTCGAAGTGCGCGACGGCCGCCGCCAGCAGGTTGCGTTGCTGGGTGGCCGGATCGTCCGCCCACAAATGACCGT
>CAYGMS010000289.1:0-3565 GCA_964350905.1 uncultured Thiobacillus sp.
GGCTGCGGTTGGGCTGGTTGCGGGGGCGGGGGGGGCGGGGCCGATCTCGGCGGCCATGCGCTACCTCCTGGCCACCCTGCTCGGCTCGGGCGCCTACCTCTTGGGTGTGGCGCTGCTCTATGGCGTCTACGGCAGCGTGTCGCTGGCGGAGCTGGCGCCCCTTATCGAGGCGGATGCGCCTGTTGCGGTATCTCTGGCGGCGGCGCTGATGATGCTGGGCCTGATGCTCAAGACCGCGCTGTTCCCCTTCCACTTCTGGCTGCCGCCCGCCCACGGCGGCGCGCCGGCACCGGTATCGGCCCTGCTTTCAGCCCTGGTGATCAAGGCCTCGTTCTATCTCATCCTGCGGCTGTGGTTCGATCTGTTTGCACCCATCGTCAATGTCACGGCGGCGCAGTTTCTGGGCGCGCTGGGCGCCGGCGCGGTGCTCTGGGGTTCGCTGCAGGCATTGCGACAGACCCATCTGAAGAGGCTGGTGGCCTATTCAACCGTGGCACAAGTGGGCTATCTATTCCTGCTCTTCCCGCTCGCTACTGGGGTGTCGTCTGAGGTGGCGGCGAGCGCCTTGCAGGGTGGCGTGCTGCTGGTGGTTGCGCACGGACTGGCAAAGGCCGCCATGTTCGCGGCGGCAGGGGCGATGATCGCCGCCACCGGGCGCGACGAGATCGCGGGCATCGCCGGCGTGGCCGCGCGCCTGCCGCTGACCTTGTTCACCTTCGCGCTGGCCGGCGTGACGATCATGGGCCTGCCGCCGTCGGGCGGCTTCGCCGCAAAATGGTTGCTGTTGGGGGCGGCACTGGCCAGCGGACAATGGTGGTGGATCGTGGTGATGGTGGTGGGCGGTCTGCTCTCCGCGGCCTACGTGTTCAAGGTGCTGCGTCAGGCCTTTCTGCCAGCTGCGGAGACGGCGAATTTCAAACCCTTGCCGCGCATGCTGGAATGGCCCGCTTTTCTGCTCGCCCTGGCCAGTCTCGTTTTGGGGCTGGGTGGCGGCGAGGTGTTGAGCTTGCTGGGGGCGGCATGAGTCTCAACGAAACCCTGCCCTTGCTGGTGCTGGTCAGTTCTCTTCTGCCGGGGCTGATCATCTTTACCTTGCCCGAGGAGCGGCACGGCCTGCGCAGCCTGTTAAACCTGGTTGGCGCGATCCTGAAACTGCTGCTCATCGGTTACATGCTGTGGGGTGTCATGCACGGCGAGGAATATGTCTTCCGCCACAACATCCTGCCCGGCCTGGATCTGGTGTTCGAGGCCGATGCGCTGGCTATGCTGTTCGTCACCCTTTCGGCGGCACTATGGTTTCTGACCACGTTGTATGCCATCGGCTACTTGGAGAACTCTCCGCATCGCAGTCGCTTCTTCGGCTTCTTCAGCCTGTGTGTCACCGCCACCGTAGGTGTGGCGATGTCGGGCAATCTGTTCACCTTTTTCATTTTCTATGAGCTTTTGACCCTGTCCACCTATCCGCTGGTGGTGCATCGAGGCACCGAGCAGGCCATGCGCGCGGGACACGTCTATCTCACCTATACCCTCGGAGGTGGCGCGCTGTTTCTGATCGGCACCGTCTGGCTGTACGGCCTGGCCGGACAGGTGGAGTTCACCCCGGGCGGCATGCTGGCAACCCTGGGGCCGGAATACACCGGTCAGCTGCAGATCGTCTTCTTATTGCTTATCGCCGGGCTGGGTGTAAAGGCCGCTCTGGTGCCGCTGCATGGCTGGTTGCCGCTGGCCATGGTGGCGCCGGCGCCGGTATCGGCCCTGCTGCATGCGGTGGCGGTGGTGAAGGCTGGTGCCTTCGGCATCGTGCGGGTGGTGTACGAAGTCTATGGCGTGGAGTTCGCCCAGTCGCTGCATTTGCTGATACCGCTGGCCGTAGCGGCCTCGGTCACCATCATTTGGGGCAGTTTGCGCGCGCTGTTCCAGGACGATCTCAAACGGCGGCTTGCCTATTCCACCATCAGTCAGGTGTCCTACATCGCCTTGGGGGTGGCCCTGTTCGGGCCGGTGGGCACCATCGGCGGCGTGGTGCATCTGGTGCATCAGGGCATCATGAAGATCACGTTGTTCTTCTGCGCCGGCAACTATGCCGAAACCTTGGGCATCCACAAGATCAGTGAAATGGATGGCGTCGGCCGGCGCATGCCGTGGACCACCGTTGCCTTCACAGTCGGCGCCTTCGGCATGATCGGCTTGCCGCCGCTTGCTGGCTTCATCAGCAAGTGGTATCTCGGCCTGGGTGCCCTGGAGGCGCAGATGCCCTGGGTGCTGGCGGTGCTGCTTGCATCAAGCCTGCTCAATGCAGCTTATTTCCTGCCCGTCCTGCACCGGGCATGGTTCCGGCCGCGGACGGAAGCGTGGCCGGAGGAGCGCATCCCAATGCAAAACGGATGCGAGACCGCCTGGCTGCTGCTCATCCCGCCGCTCGTCACCGCCACCGCCACTGTGCTTGCGGGCCTGTTTGCCGCCAGCGCAATTTCGCCTCTGGACTGGGCCAAGCTGATCGCCACCCGTGAATATCTGCATTGGGTGCCATGAGCCTGTCAGTCGTCCTCCTTCTCCCTTTGCTGCTGGCCGGCCTGGTGTTAATCCCAGCGACCCGGCGCATGGGCATGAGGCTGGCGCCCTGGGCGGCGTTGCCGGGCCTGGCCTTTGCGCTGGCGGCGCCTGACGCTTACACGCTCGATCTGCCCTGGCTGCTGCTGGGCAGCCGTTTCGGCCTGGACGAAACCGGGCGCTTGTTTCTGCTGTTTACCGCCTTGTTGTGGCTGGCGGCGGGACTCTACGCCCGCAGCTATCTGGCGGACGACCCGCGCCGGCATGTCTTCACCGCCTTTTTTCTGGCCACCCTGAGCGGCAACCTGGGCGTGTGCCTGGCCCAGGATGCGGCCAGTTTCTATTTCGCCTTCGCAGTCATGACCTTCTCTGCCTATGGCCTGGTGGTACACGAAAGTGATGTCGAGGCGCGGCGGGCCGGGCGAGTCTATCTCGTCATGGCGGTGCTGGGCGAGGCGCTACTCATCGCGGGTCTGTTCCTGCTGGCGGGGGCGGCGCAAACCCACTTGCTGCCGGAAATGACGCAGACGGCGGCAATGGAGGTACCCGGCCTGACCTATGGCTTATTGTTTCTGGGCTTCGGCGTCAAGGCCGGGGTACCGTTGCTACACATGTGGCTGCCGCTCGCCCACCCGGTAGCGCCCACACCAGCCAGCGCAGTACTCTCCGGGGCTATGATCAAGGCAGGATTGCTAGGCTGGCTGCGCTTCCTGCCTCTGGGCGAGGTGGCTATGCCGGAACTGGGAACGGTGATGTTGAGCATGGGCCTGTTCGCGGCCTTTTTCGGGGTCGTGGTCGGGCTGGCGCAACGCCAGCCGAAAACGCTGCTGGCCTATTCCAGCATCAGCCAGATGGGCTTCATGACCCTGGCCGTGGGCGCCGGCCTGCTGTTGCCGCAGGCGTGGCCTCTGCTGCTACCGGCGATCGGCCTCTATGCCCTGCATCATGGTCTGGCCAAGGGCGCCCTGTTTCTGGGTGTGGGGGTGGCGCAGCGGTTCGGCCGCAACAGCTGGGT
>CAYGMS010000290.1:0-3539 GCA_964350905.1 uncultured Thiobacillus sp.
GGTTTGCTGCCGATGGCCTGCACGCGGACGATGGCGCCTGGTAACAGTTGCCGACCTTTTTTACCTGCGGCCCAGTTTGCTACCCACCTGAGTGAATTCCCGGTGATTTCAACCACGGTGTTGTCATGCAGCTGTGCCCGAATCTGCTTGCTGTCCGAATTCAAAACGACAGCCGGCTGCATGTCGCTAACTGGCGCGATGTCTCCCAGCACGTCTGCAATCGCCACGTCCCGTTCGGCCTTGCTGGCGGGCAGGCTGATCTGCTTTTCCGGTCCGCGGTAGCCGTGGCGCAAATCATAATCGGCAATTCCCTGCCACACGGAGGCATTGGCGGCTGCCTGCTGGTCACGTCTGAGCGTGGTGACAACCTTGATGCCCGAACTGTAGATTGATTCGCCGTATTTCTCGAACAGGGTTTGCCGCACCATCTCGGCTGCATAGTCGGCAACCACATCGGCCTGCTGGCGGGTCTGACGGATGACCAGTTTTTGCTTGACGGCCGCCTGCCATGTTGGTTGGTCGATGAACTTGAGCGTGCGCATTCGCTTCAGCACATATTCCTGACGGGATTTGGCGCGCGGGAAATTGACCACCGGGTTATAACGCGAGGGCGCTTTGGGCAAACCCGCCAGCATGGCGAATTCAGCCAAAGACAATTCTTTCATCGGCTTGCCGAAGTAAGTACGTGCCGCAGCTTCAAAGCCATAGGCGCGCTGCCCCAGGTAAATCTGATTGATGTACAGCTCGAGGATCTTGTCCTTGGACAGATTGTGTTCGATCTTCATCGCCAGCATGGCTTCGGACAGCTTGCGTGTCAGCGTTTTTTCGTTCGACAGGAAAAAATTGCGCGCCACCTGCATGGTGATCGTGGATGCGCCTTCCTTGGCGCCGCCGGACAACAGGTTTGAGCTTGCCGCCCGCAATACACCCAGCGTGTCGACGCCGCCATGCGAGTAGAAACGTTCATCCTCAGCCGCGATAATGGCCTGTTTCATATAGTCAGGCACTTTGTCGATGGTGATGAAGGCGCGACGCTCCTCGCCAAACTCAGCAATCAGGGCGCCGTCTGCGGTGTAGACGCGCAACGGGAGTTTGGGTTTGTAATCAGTCAGTGCTTCCAGCGGCGGCAGGTTGGGGTAGATCAGCGCAGCCGCTAATCCAGCCAGTGCCGTACCGACCACACCCAAACTGACAGCCAGCGCCAGCACGTAATGCCACCATTTCGAAAACATCCAGTTCCTTTGAATTAAAGCCTAAAGTTTCCGCCGATTATAGGCGTTAGTGGTGTTGGAAATTGGACACATGTGTTCAACTCTTGCAGTGTGGCAAGGAAAAAACTGTTAAAAACCGTGTGTTGTTGCTAGCATCTACAAACGATACTAAGAAAAAGCGCCAACCCATAGAAGCGTAAAGGAAAACTCTTGCACCTGAATATTAATCTGGACTGGCTGTCCACCAAAGGTCTACCCATCATCGGGCTGGATATCAGCACGACCGCGGTTAAGCTGGTGGAGTTGTCTGATGCCGGCAAAGGTATGCTGCGGGTAGAACGCTATGTGATCGAGCCCTTGCCCAAGGATGCCGTGACAGACGGCAATATTACCAACCACGATCAAGTGGCGGATACGCTGCGCACCGCCTGGAAAGAACTCGGCACCCGGGTCAAGCATGTTTCCCTGGCGCTGCCTTCGTCAGCCGTGATTACCAAAAAGATTCTGGCGCCTGCCAGCCTGTCGGGACTCGACCTGGAAAACCAGGTTGAAACCGAGGCCAATCAGGTGATTCCTTTTTCGCTGGATGAGGTGAATCTGGACTTTCAGGTGTTGGGACCGTCGCCCGCCAGCCCGGACGACGTACAGATTCTGCTGGCAGCCGCCCGCAAGGAAAAAGTGGAAGATCGTGTGGCTGTGGTTGAGGCCGCTGGGCTCAAAGCGCTCATCATGGACGTCGAGTCTTTTGCCACGCAAACGGCGTATGAGCAGATTGCCCACCTGCTTCCCAATAGCGGCGCGGGCCAGACCGTGGCGATCATCGATGTGGGTGCACAGAACATGCACATCAATATTCTTCATGACAATGAGTCGGTTTATCTGCGCGAACACGGTTTTGGCGGGAACCAGCTTAACAATGAGATTTCCCGGCGTTACGGCATGACCAGTGAAGAAGCCGAGAATGCGAAACGCAAGGGTACGCTTCCCGAAAGCTATGACATGGAAGTGCTGCAGCCTTACAGTGAAACGCTGGCAATGGAAATCGGCCGGGCCTTGCAGTTGTTCACGACTTCAACCCAGTACCGCAAAGTGGACCAGATCCTGCTGGCTGGCGGTGGTGCCATGATTCCGGGTATCGATGAAGTCGTTGCCCAGCGTGCGGGCACGCCGACCATGGTCGTTAATCCATTTGCCAACATGGCAGTGGGTTCCAAAATCCGGCCGCAGGCCTTGACCGCCGATGCGCCTTCCCTCTTCGTTGCTTGTGGCCTTGCCATGCGGAGGTTTGACCCCCAATGATCCGCATTAACCTTCTCCCCCACCGCGAAATTGCACGTGCCGCACGGCGACGTCAGTTCAATCTGTTGCTTGGTATTGCCGTTGCTGCTGGCGTCGTGGCCGTTGTCTTGGGACACAGCCTGATCGCCGCACAGCAGTCATCGCAGGATGCGCGCAATGCCTACCTTGACCAGGAGATTGCCAGGCTGGATGTCCAGATCGGCGAAATCAAGAAAATCCGCGAACAGACACAGGCATTGCTGGCGCGCAAGCAGGTCGTCGAAACGCTGCAATCCAACCGCACCGAGGTTGTTCATCTGTTTGATCAAATGATCCGGTTGTTGCCTGAAGGCCTCTATCTCAAGTCCTTCAAGCAGGTTGGTGATGTGGTTACGCTCAATGGCTACACGCAATCGAGCGCGCGCGTCTCTACCTTGATGCGTAACCTGGATGGTTCACCCTGGTTTGAATCGACCAGCCTGATCGAAATCAAGGCGGCTACGGTAAACAATCTGAGGGCCAACGAGTTTGTATTAACTGTCAAGCAAAC
This sequence comes from uncultured Thiobacillus sp., assembly GCA_964350905.1. GTDB lineage: Bacteria > Pseudomonadota > Gammaproteobacteria > Burkholderiales > Thiobacillaceae > Thiobacillus. Next base: position 3,040 of record CAYGMS010000290.1, read on the forward strand.
GCGTCAACAGGCGGATGATGCACAAGACAAGGGGGGCAAAGCATGACCCTGGACGATCTCAATAAACTCGATCTGAAGACACTGGCCGATTGGCCGTTGCCGACCAAGCTGGTGGCGCTTGCGTTGCTGAGTGTGGCGATTGTGCTGGCTGGCTGGTGGTTTGACTGGCGCGGCGGCATGGAGCAGCTTGATGTAAGCAAGCAGAAGGAAACCGAGTTGCGTGGCGTGTTCACCACCAAAAAAAACCAGGCGATCAACCTGGAAGCCTACAAAAAACAGCTGGCAGATATCGAGCAGGCGTTTGGTGCGTTGCTGAAGCAGTTGCCCAACAAGCAGGAAATGGATGCCTTGATTACCGACGTCAACCAGGCTGGTTTGGGGCGCGGTCTGCAGTTCGAATTGTTCCGGCCTGAGACTGAAACCGTGTCCGAGTTTTATGCTGAAACACCGATTCGCGTCAAAGTCACCGGTGGCTACCATGACATCGCAGCATTTGTGAG
>CAYGMS010000291.1:0-3526 GCA_964350905.1 uncultured Thiobacillus sp.
ACGGTGATCTGCTCGGACAAGACCGGCACCCTCACCCGCAACGAGATGACCGTGCAGCGGCTGTGGGCGGGAGGGCTCCAATTCGACCTGACAGGGGTGGGCTACAGCCCCGAAGGAGGTCTGCGGATGGAGGGGCAGCCGGTCGATCCCGGTGCCGACCCGGCGCTCCTGGCGCTGCTGCGCGCCGGGCTGCTATGCAACGACTCGGTCCTGCGCCAGAAAGACGGCGCCTGGCGGATCGAGGGCGATCCCACCGAGGGTGCGCTGCTGGTGGCGGCGCGCAAGGCCGGGCTGGATGCGGTGGAGGCGCAGGCCGCCGCCCCGCGGCTCGATGCCGTTCCCTTCGAATCCGAGCATCAATACATGGCGACCCTGCACGGCGGGGCGTCGCGGATGATCTACATGAAGGGCTCGGTGGAGAGCCTGCTGGCGCGATGCAGCGGCGCGCTCGACGCCAACGGAGAGGTGGGCCCGCTCGATGCCGACGCGGTGCACGCACAAGTGGTGGCAATGGCGAAGGTGGGGCTGCGCGTGCTCGCCTTCGCCCAGCATCCGGCAGGTGTGGATCAGGTGACCCTTGGCCATCCGGATTTGGCCGGGGGACTGACCTTCATCGGCCTGCAGGGCATGATCGATCCGCCCCGGGAGGAAGCGATCCGGGCTGTCTCCGCCTGCCGCGATGCGGGGATTCGGGTGAAGATGATCACCGGCGACCATGCCGTCACCGCCGCAGCCATCGCCGGACAGATTGGCCTGGATCACCGGGTAGGCCAGGGCGACGTCCCGGCGGCGTTGACCGGAAAGCAGCTCAGCGCCTTCTCCGATGCCGAGCTGACCCGTGCGGCGCATGACACGGCGGTGTTCGCCCGCGTCACGCCGGAGCAGAAGCTCCGTCTGGTGCAGGCCCTGCAGGCGCGCGGCGAGGTGGTGGCGATGACCGGAGACGGCGTCAACGATGCCCCGGCCCTGCGCCAGGCCGACATCGGCGTGGCCATGGGGATAACCGGTACCGAGGTGGCCAAGGAGGCCGCGGATATGGTCCTCACCGACGACAACTTCGCCACCATCGCGGCCGCGGTGGAAGAGGGGCGCGGCGTCTTCGACAACCTGACCAAGTTCATCACCTGGATACTGGCGACCAACGCGGGACAAGGCCTGGTGATCCTGGTCGCCGTCGTGCTCGCCCAGCCGCTGCCGGTGCTGCCGGTCCAGGCGCTGTGGATCAACATGACCACGGCGGTTTTCCTCGGGCTGGCCCTGGCCTTCGAGCCCAGGGAGCCGAATCTCATGACTCGCCCGCCCCGCGTCCCCGGCTCGCCGATCCTGAACGGCGAGCTTGCACTGCGCATCGTCATGGTCGGCCTGATGCTCCTGATCGGTGCCTTCGGCCTGTTCGAGTGGGCCCTGTTCCACGGTGCCAGCGAGGATCAGGCGCGCACCATTGCGGTCAACGTCTTCGCAGTGGGGCAGTCCTTCTATCTGCTCAACTGTCGCTCTCTGCGCTGGTCCATGTTCCGCCTTGGGCTGCTGAGTAACCCATGGATCTGGGTCGGCATCACCGCCATGATGCTCGCCCAGCTTGCGTTTACCTACCTGCCGCTGATGAACCAATTATTCCATTCGGCCCCCATCGACGCCTTCTATTGGCTCCCGATCATTGGCGTGGGTCTGACCATCTATCTGGTGATGGGGCTGGAGAAGAGCTACCGGCGCTGGGCCGAGCGTCGCACGCGGCCCGAGGGGCTGGCACGGTGAGCCTCAACTCGTGCTTATCCGGAACCCGGCGGGGCTTGGGTGCTGAATCGCGGGCCTCAGCAGCGCTGCTGGCAGCAGCGGAAATCCTCGCACGCCGGAAGGCGCCTGGCGGCGAGTCCTGAATGAGCCTCGACCCCGTGATCCGATGGGATGCCGGCATCCTGACGATTTTCCACAATTGGCGAAACCCGTATCTCGACGGCTTCTTTGCCGGTGTGACCTGGTTCGGCTCACTCTGGCTTTTGGCACCGCTGAGCTTCGTGGCGGCCATCGCGATCTGGCGTGGTGAGCGAGGCCCCGTCGTGCCGCGCAGAGCGCTGTATCTGCCTGCTTCCCTGGCCAGCGCGAGCCTTATGGCGTTTGCCCTGAAGGACCTTTTCGATCGGTTCCGACCGGACTTGTTCGAGCCCCTGACCGTGTTGCCGGTAGATACCTCCTTTCCCAGCGCGCATGCCGCTCAGATCACGGCGTTCGCACTGGCGGCCTGGTTTCTTCTGTCGCGATCGAAGCGCATCCTGTTTGCACCATTGTTGCTCGCCCTAGTGGTAGCAGTGGCGTTTTCCAGGCTTTACCTGCAGGTACACTGGCCAAGCGATGTTATCGTCGGAGTTGCGCTGGGCCTGCTCTGTGCTTCGGCTGTACAATTCACTTTTTTCACCCGGAACGCCTTGTGAGGAACAAATTTCTCGGCACCGGCGAGCCCGGCTACCATCCGCTGCACAAGATACGCACAGTGCTCTCGGGGTTACGCTACGCGGTGTTCTACGATTTCAGCGTCGCCTACAAGCTGGCGTTGTCGCTCGTCGTGTTGGCAGTCGCCTTCGGACTGCGGGAGTGGGTCGATTTCATGCTGGTCATGCTGGTCACGGGACTGGTGCTCGTGGCGGAACTGTTCAACAGTGCCATCGAAGCCTTGTGTGATTTTGTTGAAGAACGCCACAACGAAAAGATCAAGGTCATCAAGGATATCGCCGCGGCTGGGGTAGGCATCACGATCCTGCTCTGGGCTGTGATTCTGGCCGTGGAAGCATGGCGATTGTCGGCCCAGATCTGGCCGTGACTCATTTTCTCAGGGAGTACAGGCATTCATGGATCTGACGGTTCTCGGTTTGTTCGCGCTCGGGTTGGTGCTGCTGGTGGCCGGCGCCGAGTTGCTGGTGCGCGGCGCCTCGCGTCTCGCGGCACGGTTCGGCATCTCGCCGCTGGTGATCGGGCTCACCGTGGTCGCCTTCGGCACCAGCGCGCCCGAACTGGCGGTAAGCATCCAGGCCGGTCTTTCCGGCCAGTCTGACATCGCAGTCGGCAACGTGGTCGGCAGCAACATCTTCAACGTGCTGTTCGTCCTCGGAATTTCGGCGCTGATCATGCCGCTGGTGGTGTCGCAGCAACTGGTGCGGCTCGATGTGCCGCTCATGATCGGGGCGTCGGTGCTGTTGTGGATACTGTCTCTCGATGGTCGCATCGGCCTCTTCGATGGCCTGCTGCTGACCGCCGGGGTCGTGGCCTACACGGTGTTCGCCATCCAGCAAGGCCGCAAGGAAAGCGCGGCGGTGCAGGCGGAGTATGTGCAGGAGTTCGGCGACGGCAAGCACACCTGGCTTGGGCGGCTGCCGGTTCAAATCGCGTTCATCGTCGCCGGGCTCGCGCTGCTCGTGCTCGGTGCCCATTGGCTGGTCGGCGGGGCGGTGGCGATCGCACGGCTGTTCGGCGTAAGCGAGGTGATCATTGGACTCACCATCGTCGCCGCCGGCACTTCGCTGCCCGAACTCGC
>CAYGMS010000292.1:0-3525 GCA_964350905.1 uncultured Thiobacillus sp.
GGTGATTACAACGCCCGCCCGCAATCATTCCGGTGCCATTCAGGCGCTCTACGGATACAATTTCATCATTCGGACGACGAATCGAGGCCAAACCAGATGCGCGGCATGCTTGCAGCGACCTGGTTCAGCGGCGCCCCGTCGGCCAAAACCCATACCAGGCGTGGCGTCCTGGGCACAAGCTCAGGCCAGGCCTGTCAACAAAAGTCAAAGGATCAGAATGAAACGCGTGGATGATTTCCGCCTGCGCTTCGGCAAACAGGAACTGGTACCGATCGTCATCGGTGGCATGGGAGTAGACATTTCGACCGCCGAACTGGCACTGGAGGTGGCGCGCCTCGGCGGCATCGGTCATATTTCAGACGCCCTGGTGCAGGCGGTGTCCGACACCCGCTTCGACACCAAATTCGTCAGCCAGAAGCTCAAGCTGTACAAGGCCAACGTCGCCAGCAGCGACAAATCCGGCGTGCATTTCAACCTGGATGTGCTGGAAGAAGCCACCCGCAACCATGTCGGAAAGACCATGGAAGCCAAGCAAGGCTCCGGCATGATCTTCGTCAACTGCATGGAAAAGCTCACCATGAATTCGCCGCGCGAAACCCTGCGCGTGCGCCTGTCTGCCGCACTCGACGCCGGCGTCGACGGCATCACCCTCTCCGCCGGCCTGCATCTCGGCTCGTTCGCGTTGATCGAAGACCACCCGCGTTTTCGGGACGCCAAGCTCGGCATCATCGTCTCGTCGGCGCGCGCACTGGCTTTGTTTCTGCGCAAGAACGCCAGGCTCAACCGCCTGCCCGACTTTGTCGTGGTGGAAGGGCCGCTCGCCGGCGGTCACCTTGGCTTCGGCATGGACTGGGCGCAATACAACCTCGCCACCATCATGGCCGAGGTGCAGGCCTTCCTTAAAACCGAGCATCTCGAGATCCCGGTGATCGCCGCAGGCGGCATCTTCACCGGCAGCGACGCCACCGGCTTCCTGGAACAGGGCGCAGCTGCCGTGCAGGTGGCTACCCGCTTCACCGTCACCCGCGAGTGCGGCCTGCCGGACAAGGTCAAACAGGAATATTTCAAGGCCACTGAAGACGACATCGAAGTCAACACCATCTCGCCGACTGGCTATCCGATGCGGATGATCAGGCACAGCCCCGGCATCGGTGCCGGCATCCGCCCCAACTGCGAAGCCTACGGCTACCTGCTCGACGCCAAGGGCAACTGTGCCTACATCGACGCCTACAATCGTGAAGTCGCGCTGCACCCAAGCGTGAAGAAAATTTCAGTCAAGGACAAGACCTGCCTGTGCACGCATATGCGCAACTTCGATATCTGGACCTGCGGACAGACCACCAACCGGCTCAAGGACACCACCCGAAAACTACCAGACGGCAGCTACCAGATCCTCAGCGCGGAACAGGTGTTTAACGACTATCTGTTCAGCGCCGACCAGAAAATCGCGCTGCCGGATTAAATCAGGAATCAGGCGGAACCCGGTGCTGCCGGTTGCTGCCGGTTGGCCGCCAAGAGCGCGCCCATTTCCTCCGCTGGCACGGGACGGCTGAACAGAAAGCCCTGCATTTCGTCGCACCCGTTTGCGTGCAGGAAGCTGCGCTGCGCTTCGGTTTCCACCCCCTCGGCGATGACTTTCAGATTCAGGCCGTGCGACAACTCGATCACCGCATTGGTAATGGCGGCATCATCCGAATCCGTGGTGATATTGAACACGAAAGACTGGTCGATCTTGAGCTTGTGGATGGGGAAACGCTTGAGATAATTGAGCGAGGAATAACCGGTGCCGAAATCGTCCATGGCAAAGCGGATGCCGTGCTTTTGCAATTCGGCCAGCACCGTGATGGCACCCTCCGGGTCGTGCATCAGCATGCTTTCGGTAATTTCCATTTCGAGCAAGCGCGCCTCCAGTCCGGTCTCGGCCAACACGCCCAGAATAGTCTGCACCAGGTCAGGCGCACGGAACTGACGCGCGGACAGGTTGACTGACATGATTATCTCCGGCAACCCGGCAACGTGCCATGCCTGTGCCTGACGACAAGCTCCCCGCAACACCCATTCCCCTAGTTGCACGATCAGCCCGGTTTCCTCCGCCACAGGAATGAATTCGCCGGGGGAAACAATGCCCCGCTCCGGGTGCTGCCAGCGCACCAGCGCCTCGACACCGACAATCGCGCCGCTGGCAAGATTGACCTGAGGCTGGTAATGAAGCAGGAATTCACCATTTTCCAGTGCCTGGCGCAAATCTCTTTCCAGATCGAGGCGCGCCAGCAAGCGTTGATTCATTTCCGCTGCATAAAACTGGAAGGTGTTGCGTCCCGCTTCCTTGGCACGGTAAAGCGCGGTATCGGCATTGCGTAACAGCGTCGCCTGGTCTTCGCCATCGCGCGGGTACATTGCCACGCCGAGGCTGACGGTGATGATGATGTCGCGCCCGTCAATATTGAAAGGGGCCGCCATCTCCGTCATCAGCTTGCGGGTGATATCCGCCACATTTTTTTCCTGCACCATGTCGTCCAGCACGACGACGAATTCGTCGCCGCCGTAACGCGCCACGGTGTCACCTTCGCGCACGGCGGCAACGAGGCGTTCGCTGACGGCCTTGATGATCTGGTCGCCGACTTCGTGGCCAAGGCTGTCGTTGATCACCTTGAAGTTATCCAGGTCGAGGAATATCACCCCCACCAGGCCGTCATGGCGCCGCACATGACTGATCACCTGACTGATCCGGTCAGAAAGCAGATTGCGGTTTGGCAGGCCGGTGAGCGCGTCGTGCTGCGCCTGATATTCGAGCTGGGATTCGTACTGCTTGCGCTCCTCGATGTCGTAGCAGGAACCCAGATAACCGGCAAATTTCCCATCCAGGTCGGTAAAGGGTGCGCCGTGGTCAAACATCCAGTGATAGCTGCCGTCCCGGTAGCGCAAGCGGTATTCCAGGGAAGCCGGTTCGCGCCGGTTGAAGGCGGAAAGGAAAGTGCTGGAATAATGTTCACGGTCTTCCGGATGGAGACCCTCTTCCCAGCCGCCATCCAGTTCCTGCTCCAGGGTGCGGCCAGTAAACTCCAGCCAGGCGCGGTTGACATAATCGCATTTGCCATCCTTGTCGATGCGCCAGATCGGATTGGGAAACTCCTGCATCAGTTTGAGATGAAAATCGAGCGAGGATTGCAGGCGCTGTTCCAGCAGCTTGGAATGCGATGTGTCGCGCATGATGCTGGAGCAGTAATCCACCGTACCGTCCACTGTTCGGTGAGCGAGGGTCACCTGCGACACGGGTATTTCTTGTCCGTCGCTCGAGCGCAGGACACTCTCTCCGACCCACATTCCGTCCCGTGCCGCAGCGGGGAACGCGGTGTGGAGCATCAGGTCAGTCATCTCGGGCGGGTAGAAATTGGCAATGGTATGGCCACTCAGGCTTTCATCCTCGGCCAGCCCCATGATCCTGCGCCCGGCGCGATTGAGATAAAGACACTGCCCGTCCGAGGAGGCCGTACCGACAAAATCGGAAGTGGCTTCGAGAATGGC
>CAYGMS010000293.1:0-3513 GCA_964350905.1 uncultured Thiobacillus sp.
CCGAAGAATGAAGTCAAGCTGACCATGATGTTCGACGGCGGCGGCACGGTCGAAGGCGCTGAAATCAATGGCTGCTGGGCAACCTGCCACAACGATCTGCGTACCATGAAAAACGCCAAGGACGACAAGAAGACCAAGTACATCAAGAACGGCAATCTTGCCTCGGGCAAGTTCATGGACCTGATGCAGTACCGCAGTGGCGAAAAAGGGCTGGTTGACGGTTATGTCGCTGAATCCCGTCAAATGGAGGGCGGCAAGGCTCTGCTCAAGGCGGAAGGCAAGAAGGAAGGCAACAAGTGGGTGGTGACCTTCGAGCGCACTTTGGCCGGCGACGGCAAGGGTGACCATGCCATTGCTGCCAACAAGACATATAACTTCGGCTTCGCGATTCACGAGGACTACACCAATGCCCGCTTCCACTATGTTTCGCTGGGCTACCAGTTTGGGTTGGACAAACCCAATCCGGGCGTGAAGAGCTACATTGACGTGCAAAAGCAGTAAGGCACAAAGGGAGTTTTGGTTTTTGGCATAACGCCTGCACTAAAACTTCTCTGCGTGTTTCGTGAGCAGTACTTTCATCAAACCTGAGGAGTCAAAAATGAAGATGAATTGGAGAGGATGGGCGCTAACTACAGGCGTCCTGGCAATGTCTGGGATGGCGCAGGCAGCACCGCCAACTGCGGCGATGCTGTCCAATGCCTGTGCCGGCTGTCACGGTACCAATGGCGGTAGCGCCGGTCTGACCATGCCGAGTTTGGCCGGTCAGTCGAAGGAAGCCATCGTCGACGCCATGACAAAATTCAAGAGCGGCGAACGTCCGGCTTCAGTCATGGGTCGCCTGGCCAAGGGTTACAACGACGCCGAGATCAACGCCATGGGTGAGTTCTTCTCCAAGCAGAAGTTCCATGCCACGAACCAGTCTCTGGACAAAGCGAAGATCGCCAGGGGCGCCAGCCTGCAGGAAGCCAACTGCAGCCGCTGCCATATTGATGATGGCAAAGAAGGCAAGGACGACACCCCCGTTATGGCGAGCCAGTGGCTACCCTATCTGCAGATGCAGATGACGGACTACCTGTCGGGCAAGCGCAAGATGCCGGAAAAAATGAAAGAGAAGGTCGATCCCATGTCCAAGGAAGACCTGGACGCTCTCTTGCACTTTTACGCCAGTGTTAAATAAGGGAGAAATGAATATGACTCTGGAACGCAGAAATTTCCTGAAGATCCTCGGTGCCGGTGCCGGCGTCGCAACCGCTGGCCTGGCCGGCTGCGCCACGCAGCCTGAATCTACTGCAGGCGCAGGCCCGCGCACACGCAAGGTGGTGGTGATCGGTGGTGGCTACGGCGGTACCATCGCCGCCAAGTACATCCGTATGATGGACCCCTCCATCGAGGTAACGCTGATCGAGCGCAACGACCACTTCGTGTCCTGCCCGTTCTCCAATCTCTATCTCGGTGGACTGCTGAAGGACCTGTCGACGCTGACCATCAAGTACGACAAACTGGCCACCAACCATGGCATCAAGGTGGTTCAAGCCGAAGTCACCGGCATCGACGCCGCGGGCCATAGCGTAACGACCAGCAAGGGCGTCTTCAAGTACGACCGCCTTGTGGTTTCTCCTGGCATCGAGTTCCGTACCGACGAGATCAAGGGTTACGACATGGCCTCCACACCGGAAGTCATGCCCCATGCATGGAAGGCCGGACCGCAGACCCTCCTGCTGCGCAAGCAACTGGAAGCCATGGCGCCCGGCGGCAACGTCGTGATCTCCATCCCCTTGGGTCCCTTCCGCTGCCCGCCTGGTCCCTATGAGCGGACCAGCATGATTGCCATGTACCTCAAGCAGCACAAACCTGGCTCCAAGGTCATCGTTCTCGATGCCAACCCGGACATCGTCTCCAAGAAGGGCCTGTTCATGAAGGGCTGGCAGAAGCACTACGAGGGCATCATCGACTACCGTCCGGCCAAGAAGGTCACGGAAGTGGATACCCGGAATATGGCCGTGTTGGTCGAAGGCATCGAAGAAGTCAAAGGCGCCGTCATCAACCTCATCCCGCCCCAGAAGGCCGGTCATATCGCACAGGTCGCCGGCCTGGTGGGTGACGACAAGAAGTGGTGCCCGGTCAATCCGACGACTTTCGAGTCCACCCTGCACAAGGACATCCATGTCATCGGCGATTCCTCGATCGCCGGCGCCATGCCCAAGTCTGGCTACTCGGCCAACTCGGAAGCCAAGGTCTGCGCCAGCAGTATCGTGGCAATGATGAACGGCAAGGAAATCACCGAAATGTCCGGCATCAACACCTGTTACAGCTACCTGTCAGCCAATGAAGCCGTCAGCGTCACCGGTGTCTATCGAGTGAACCATGAGAAGAAGGTCATCGAGGCGGTACCCGGCTCAGTTGGCGTTTCTCCTGATCTCTCCGAGGTCGAAGCGATCTATGCTCAAAGCTGGTTGAAGAACATCCTGACCGAAATGTCGACCTGATTGCTGTTTTACGCCCAAACAAACCCCGCCGTTGCGGGGTTTGTTTTTTGAAGCCCCTGGAAAATGCCGGGAGCAAATCTGACCGGGTCAATTCAGGCTGTTGTAAACTTCATATCGTGCGAGCCTTTCCATACAGGGGCTGACGTTCCCGCTTGGCGGCTTGATGCCGCTTGGAATGAGGGCCCCATTGAGGCAAAGCCGGGACATACGAGTCCACCACGAGTTTTCACCCCGTAGCAGGTCGGATTCCCCGCGGGGCCGATCCAGATTATCAGCGGGAATTTCAGCCTATGGATCGTCGCGGATCTACCACCTCGCGATGCCGGAATGAGCGTACTTCCCTAATGGAGGGGCCTATGTCCCATGCAGTAGCGACTTTGGCAGGAGGCTGTTTCTGGTGCCTCGAAACGGTGTTCAACCAGCTACGCGGCGTCGAGTCCGCGGTGTCTGGCTACATGGGCGGGCGCACGGCGAACCCCACCTACGCGGATGTCTGCAACGGCGACACCGGCCACGCCGAGGTGGTGCAGGTAAGCTTCGACCCGGGCGTGATCTCGTATCGCGAGTTGCTTGAAGTCTTCTTCACCCTGCACGATCCTACCCAACTGAATCGGCAAGGTAACGACGTCGGCACCCAGTACCGCTCGGCGATTTTCTGGCACACACCGGAGCAGAAAGCCGAAGCGGAAGCAGTGATTGCGGAGCTGACGTCAGCCAAACAGTTTGACGCGCCCATCGTCACCGAAGTCACCGAGGCAGAGATGTTTTACCCTGCCGAGGATTACCACCAGGGCTACTTCGACCAGAATCCCAACCAGCCTTACTGCCAGTTTGTGGTGGCGCCCAAAGTGGTCAAGGCGCGGGCGAAATATGCTGCGCGACTGAAAGATTAGAATTTTTTGATTGAGGAGATGTGGCTGTCTGTCGACCCATTGCAGGCATACGAACTTCGGCCTGACTTACGTCTGAAATCAGCGGTAGAACCGCCATCCAAACATTAGAGGCGGATGCCGGGTCATCGGCCTGA
>CAYGMS010000294.1:0-3496 GCA_964350905.1 uncultured Thiobacillus sp.
GGCCTTGACACCAGCAGCGCTGGCGCCAAGCGCGGTAGCGTGACGCTGAATTATGTTTCCGACGGCACGGGCACCAGCGGCCTGGGGGTGATTGGCGCAGGCAGCCAGACCATCAACGTCACCGGCGACGTCTATCGTCTAGCCTCCGCCAATACCCTGGCACCCACCATCGACTTCGGCAATGTGCTCGTCGGCAGCGTGCAGGCGCAGGCGCTCGGCATCCAGAACACCGCTGTGAATGACGGCTTTTCCGAGCGGCTGGATGCGCGCTTCCTCGCTGGCGGCACCACCGGAGACGCCACCAACAACGGCGGCAGCATTAGTCTTCTGGGCGCCGGCGCGACCGACGCCAGCAGCATGAGCGTTGGTATCAACACCGGCAGCATCGGCACGAAGTCCGGCCAGGTGATCGTCGCCTTCGACTCCAACGGCAGCGGCACCAGCGGCCTTGGCATCACCGCCCTGCCCAACCAGAGCCTGAGCGTGCTGGCCAACGTGACCGGCACCGTCGGCACCCTCGCCCAGCCCAGTGCAGTGACGCCCAACCCGGTCAACTTCGGCAACGTACGCATCGGCGCGGCACCGCTCAGCCAGGCGCTGTCGATCAGTAATAATGCCGTGATCGGCGAAGGGCTGAACGCCTCGATTTCGACCGCTTCGGCCGGGTTTGGTGCGAGCGGCGCATTCACCAGCCTTGCCCCCGGCGCTACCGACAACAGCACGCTGCAAGTCCAGTTCACCGGAACCGGAACAGCGGGCGCACATAACGGCACCGCAACCGTGGCACTGGTCTCCGACGGCACCTTCAACGGCGGCGTGACCACCACGCTGCCGTCGCAGACGGTGAACATGAGTGGCAATGTCTACCGCCTCGCCAATCCCGTGCTCAACACCGGCAGCGTGACCCTGGCTGCCCGCGTTGGCGATGCCAGCCCCACGGCGGCGATCAGCATCAGCAACAGCTCGCCCGATGTCTTTACCGAAGGGCTGAAAGCCACCGCAGGTGCGGCGCCTTCAGGTTTCAGCGTCAGCGGTGCCATCGGCAATCTGGCTGCGGGCGCGACTGACAATGCTTCCATCCAGACGGCGCTCAGCACCTTGATGGCGGGCAATTTCGGTGGTGCACTGACGACGAATTTCGAGTCTACCGGCGCGGGCACCACCGGCGAAGCCGACATTTCGGTTGGAAGCGCGACGACCAATCTGGTGGGCCGGGTCTATCAGGCGGCAGTCGCCAGCGTCACCAACACTCTGGTGGATTTCGGCATCGTGCACGTCGGCGATGTAGTGGCCGCTCGCAACGTTGCGGTCAAGAACGACGCACCCGCCGCCGCGCTTAACGACTTTCTCAAGGGTAATTTGGGTGGTGCTTCCGGGCCATTCAGCGCTGGCGGCAGCTTCGTCAACCTCGACGCTGGCAGCACCGACAGCAGCAGCCTGAACATCGCGTTGACCACAGCAATGGCGGGTGTCTTCAACGACAGCGCCAGCGCCAGCTTTGCCAGCCACAACCCGGACATGGCTGACCTATCCCTTGGCGGCATCACCGTCAACCTCGCTGCCCAGGTCAACAACTACGCCAACCCGGACTTCGACCTGCTCTCCGGCGCGGGCAGCCTCAGCGGTAGCGGCCTGTTCTACACACTGGATCTTGGCAACGTGTTTGAAAACAGCGGCGTCATCACCTTGCTGCTGCAAATGGACAATGATGTCGCGGGTCCGGCGGATTTGATTGACGGTACTTACAACCTCTCCGGTGTGGATGAATTCATCCTGTCGGGCTTCGGCGCCTACGCCAACCTCGGCGCGGGTCAGGCGCAGGGCGGCTTGCGAATCAGCTTCGATACGGACGTGCTGGGCCTGGGGTTGTTCACCGATACCTTATTGATGGATGTGCTGGCGCACAATGCCAGCGGCTACAGCAACAACTTCCAGGTGGCCTTGAATCTGCGCGGCCAGATCAACGCTCGCGGCGGCCAGGTACCCGAGCCGGAGAGCCTGCTGTTGGTGGCCATCGGCATCGCTGCTTTGATGTTTGCGCGCCGCCGTCGGGTGACTTTGCATTAAGCAAAAGGCTGGGCGAACAACGGCTGCGCAGGTGCGCAGCCGTTGTAATATCCGAACGACATACATTCAATAACAGGGGGCACTATGCAAGGCAAGATGCAAAAGCTGTTAATGGGCGGTAGCGTGATTTTTCTGGTGCTGGTAGTGGTCAATATCGGACTGTTTACATCTAACCGCGCTCAACAGGGAAAGGTGACTGAACGCGGTCAATACCTCCAGCAAAGTCTTGGGCTGGAAAAAATTTACCAGCCCCTGGTGCGTGCACTGGCTGAACTTGCAGCAAACCGTGACGACGCACAGATCACATCATTGCTGAATGAGCAGGGAATCAGCTTTACTGTCGCCCCGCAACCATCCGAAAACAGCGAATAACATCAGGGAAGTTAAAAATGACACAAGACAATAATGCTTTTCATTCTTTGCCGCTGCTGCTCGTTATCATTGCGTTAGTCGCATGGTCTGCCTTCCAGACGGTTCAGCTATACACGGAGCGTCAGAACTTGAAGGCTGCTTACGATAATCAGGAACAGTTGGTCACCAACGCCCAGAAGATGCGCGCCCAACTCGATGCGCTTGCCGCTGGCACCAAGCGCCTGGCCGATAGGGGCAATGCCAATGCTCAAATGATCGTGCAGCAGTTGGCGCAAAACGGCATCAGCATCAACCCCGACCAGCAAGCAGTGCCCACGACTAAGTAAATCCCCAGCAGAACGGCCGGATCTCTAATTGCTGCGAGGCTGATTCTTGAAGCTAGCACGCCGCCAGCGGCAGAATCCATAGTTCAACCCGACGATTCAGCTGGTGAAATAATTCACACCGACTGCACACGCTTTTCCGACTGGTTCTGGTTGTATTCATGGGTGCCCACGCTGTCGCGTGTGACCGATGACGGTGACGGAGGTTTTGCCGTACTGATTCAGCACACTGGAAATCTTGTTTAGCGCGGGGAGGTGACCGGGTTTCAGAACGGTCGAGTTGGTATCAAACCCCGTGCTGGATGTCATGCTGACTAGCAGCGCATTGTCGCTGGTGCGCTTGTCGATGCTGATTTCACCGCGCTGGATTTCGACCTGCAACTGGCGTTGCAGATCCTTGGCCTGCTTGTCCATGTGGCAGCCCACGCAGGCTCAGGTCAGACCGCACCGCCTACTACGCCGAGCAATGCACCCTTGCCGCATTTCTTGTGGTTGATGATGGCACCCTCAGTGCTGCGCCGCTTGCGGTGCCGCCTGGCGACGCAGGTGCGTTGAGTGATGAATCGGGTGCCGGGTTCCCGTTCAGACAGCGGGTTTTATTTGATCAGCCGTGAACCATCGGTCGAAATATTTAGCCCGGGCTGGGTGGCGTGTCATTTTCCTGTTCCGGCGTGGCGGTCAGGGAGGTGACCTTGAGATGCAACGCGGCCTTGGCCAGCAGGTGCGCGCTGACC
>CAYGMS010000295.1:0-3494 GCA_964350905.1 uncultured Thiobacillus sp.
GAGCCTGTCGAAGCACAGCCCTTCGACAGGCTCAGGGCGAACGGTAATCATGTTTGTTTCATTCCGGATCAATAAGATTGGGATTGGGATTGGGTTGGACAGACTAGGTTGCTTCGCTGACAAAGCGGACCATGCGCCGGGCGGCCTCGATGCAGGCGTCCAGGCTGTCGACCAGCGCAATGCGGACGAAGCCCTTGCCGGGGTTGACGCTGGCGGCGTCGCGCGCCAGAAAACTGCCGGGCAGCACGGTCACATGCTGGGTGCGATACAACTCACGGGCAAACGCGGCATCGTCGCCACCCGGTACTTTCGCCCACAGATAGAAGGCGGCATCGGGGACATCGAACTGCAACACCTCCTTGAGCAGCGGCATCACGGCGGCAAATTTTTCGGCGTACAGGCGGCGGTTCTCGATCACGTGTGCTTCGTCGTTCCACGCGGCGGTGCTGGCGATCTGCACCATCGGGCTCATCGCGCTGCCGTGATAGGTACGGTACAGCAGAAACTGCTTGATCAGCACGGCATCGCCCGCCACCATGCCGGAACGCATGCCCGGCACGTTGGAGCGCTTGGACAGCGAATTGAACACGATCAGGTTATTGAGGCTGCGGCCGAGCTGCTGCGCGGCGGTGAGCGCGCCGAGCGGCGGGTTGGCTTCGTCAAAATAGATTTCCGAATAGCATTCGTCGGCCGCGATCACGAAGCCATGCTGGTCGGAGAGGGTGAACAGCTGCTTCCAGTCGTCCAGCGACATCACCTTGCCGGTGGGGTTGCCGGGCGAGCATACGTACACCAGGTTGACTTGTTCCCACAGGTCTTCCGGCACCTTCGACCAGTCCATCTTGAAGTCGTTGTCCGGCAGGGTGTTGAGGAAAAAGGGGCGGGCGCCGGCGAGCAGCGCCGCACCTTCGTAGATCTGATAAAACGGATTCGGCGAGATGATCACGCGGCGGCCGTGGCGACTGGAATCGACGCTGGCCTGGGCGAACGCGAACAACGCCTCGCGCGTGCCGTTGACCGGCAGCACCTCGGTCGCAAAGTCGAGCTTGACGCCAAAACGCCGCTCCACCCACCAGGCGATGGATTTGCGCAGCGCATCCGAGCCCTGAGTGATGGGATAATTCGCCAGCCCGCCCAGGCCTTCGACCAGCGCATCCTTGATGAACTGCGGCGTGGGATGCTTGGGCTCGCCGATCGACAGATTGACCGGTGTGAGGTCGGGATTCGGTGTCACCCCTGCGAACAGTTCGCGCAGCTTTTGAAACGGGTAGGGGTGAAGTTGTTCTAATCGCGGGTTCATTGCAGCACTGAATATTACGAAGCCTTTCATTATAAAGCCCCATGCCTTCTATTTCCCTGCAACGCACGCTTGCCATCAGCAGTCTGATCTATGCCGCCACCCTGTGGGGGCTGGTCTGGTATCCGTATCGACTGCTGAACGAGGCGGGCGTGGGCGGTATCGCCTCCAGTTTCATCACCTATGCCGTGCCCTTGCTGCTGCTGGGCTGGCTGCATGGTCGCGCCCTGCACAATGCACGCGGACAGTGGGGGTGGCTGGCGGCGCTGGGCCTGGCGGCAGGCTGGACCAACCTGGCCTACGTGCTGGGGGTGCTGGAAGGCGAAGTGGTGCGTGTGCTGCTGCTGTTTTACCTGTCGCCGTTGTGGACCGTGTTGTTCTCGCGCTTTTTGCTGCACGAAAAGCTCAACCGCGCCGGCTGGGCGGTGATGGCGCTGGCCGCCGGCGGCGCATTGGCGATGCTGTGGCAGCCCGGCGACTGGCCGCTCCCAGCTAATCATGCCGAATGGCTGGGCCTGTCGGCAGGCGTGATGTTCGCGGCGAGCAACGTCATCAGCCGCCATCTGGGCGGCGTGACCGAAGGCGCCAAGGTGGTGTCGGTGTGGGCGGGAGTCGCGATCCTGACGCTGGTCGGCCTGGTACTCAATCCGGACGAACTGAATTTTGCTGCCAATGCCGACGCCACGGTCTGGTTGCTGCTGGGCGGTGTCGGCCTCGCCATCGGCAGCATGACCTACGCCGTGCAATATGGCTTGGCGCGCGTGCCGGCCAACCAGGCCATCGTCATCTTTTTGTTCGAACTCGTGATTGCCGCCGTCGCCGCCTATTTCCTGTCCAACGAACGCATGGGCCTGCAGGAATGGATCGGCGCCATCATGATCATTACCGCCAGCCTGTTTTCCGGGCACATGGAAGACGATCAAGCCAAGGAAAAATCCCATGTCTGATGTCGTTGCGCTGCTGCATGCCGGCCTGCTGGTGTCCGATCTGGCGCGCGCCAAGGCCTTCTATGAATCCGTCGTGGGCTTGCAGCGATTTTCAGACCGTCCCGACCTGCCTTACCCCGGCGAATGGTACGAACTCGGCGGTAGCCAGCAACTGCACCTGATGAATCTGCCCAACCCCGATATGGGCTCGGTCCGCCCGGAGCATGGCGGCCGCGACCATCACCTTGCGCTGGGCGTGCGGGACATGGCCGCGCTGAAAGCCCGGCTCGATGCGGCCGGCGTGAAATACACGGTCAGCCGGTCAGGACGGGCGGCGATTTTTTGCCGTGATCCGGATGCCAATACTCTGGAGTTTGTTGCGTCTGACTGACCGGGTCAGGCTGTGCGCTCCCGCCCCCCGGTGCTACGCACCCGCCGTGTCGCTGCACGCACCCGGATGCCAACACCCTGGAGTTTGTCGAGATCAACTGAGCTTTCACTGCGCCTCAACGAAACAACACGATAGCCAGCACGGCAAGGGTCATGGCAACAATGGCCCCGGTCAACCACAGCAGGCGCACCCGATGGGCTTCAACACGCTCGACCAACCGGGCGTTCTGGTCCGCCAGCACCTTGATCAGTTCGGACGATTTGATCATCTGCGCGTGCAGGTCGTCTGTTCTCGATTCCAGTGCAAATACACGCACTTCGAGTGCAGTGGCATCCGTCTTGTGGGGTGACTCGGAGCGGGTAGCAGGTTCCGGCAAGGGCGGCTTTCCTGAAACGGCTTTCCACAACTGCTTTGCGCCATCGGCCACCAGTGGTGCCGTGCTGATGACGCCGGCCCAGGGCACGCCTTTCAACAATGCCAGCCAGCCAATTGCCATCATGATTCCTTTCTTAATTCGAGTTGTGCTTCTCCGGCTGCCAGGGCCAGCGCCCCTCGATTTCCAGATGAAGCGTTACGCTGAGAAACGTGCGCATCAGTATGATCAGGCCAAGGATGGCCACGTTCTCAAGTGTGTCGGCGACCACCACCGTGCGAATGATGTCGCCTGCTATCAGGAACTCTAAACCCAGAATGATGGATCGGCCAAGCGCGCGGCGGAATGTCGTGTAGGCAATGCCATCAGCAGCCAGCCTATAGGTGCGCAGGAACCCGAATGACGCAATCGCCGAGCCAACCAGGATAACCAGCACCCCAACGGCTTCGATCGCGTATCCGGCAATGGAGATGATCTCGGTAAATTGCATGGGGGTCCTTGTTCGGG
>CAYGMS010000296.1:0-3489 GCA_964350905.1 uncultured Thiobacillus sp.
ATGCCCTTGAAACTTGTATAGGAGGAAGTGTGAAATACGGGGTATGACTCCGAAGATCCCTTCCTCCCTAAAATGGCTGATAGACAAGCGCGCTCGGCTCGACGCGGAAATCCAAAAAACACGGAAATCGCTGTCGTCTGCAAAGCAGTTGATAGATGAATTATCGAAACTTGAAGAGGACCTTGCTGCAATTGATCGCAGTCTTGGTCTTCATGAGATTCAAGTGCAGGTTGAGAATATTCAACCCATACGTAGTCATTACGTCAGAATCAAATTGCCACGTGGTGAATTGACGAAGTCAATTTTGCTCTGCTTTCGATTGCGCGAAGGTGCCCCGGTCAGGATGACTGAGATTGTTTCTTTCATTGAGGCAAGACATGGCGATCTGGATGCGTCAGCTGGTAGTCGGGCTGTTTTTCATCGTTCAGTCCACAATCGCCTAAAAGCACTTTTCCGGGAGGGCAGGCTTAAGCGACACCATCCTCCCACGTGCAATAACGTGGGATTGTGGAGCTTGAGCGATGAAATGGATTAACTAATCCAGATATTCGAATCCAAGTCTGTGGCCCTGAAAATAACCGCGCCAGGCCTTGGACAACCCACACCGGAACACCATGGTGAGAATGCCTTCGAATTTCTGAGCGAGAGATTGGCGTCTCGTATCCTCACGCCATGCCATTTCGCTTACATAAAATGCCAAATATTGTGGGCGCATGCCATGATAGGTTCCATACTCAGCTCGCCGCAACCGAGCAAAATAAGACTCCGCCTGATTGTTGTTGACACCATCGTCTCTTGCGTATTCTCTAGTGTGGCACACCGTCTCGTGGTCATACCACGCTACAAGACCCGCGAAGGCGTGTCCCTCATCAGATTGGATGGCCGCACCAAGCTCAACGTATTTTCTGATTACAGGCACAGCATTTTTTGAATTTTCGGCCATGATCACGCGAGCGATAGTTCTTTCAGCGCCTTGTCCGGGTGTTTGTGACAACTGCCGCATAACCAGAACAATCCTGCGGTTCTTGAACTTCTTTTTATTCCAGGGCTCCAGATGCGTGGAACCATTCGGAACCATCCCTGCTTTGCGGTTACGAAGCTTGCTGTTCACGATCGATGATGTTGCTTTGTTTCGCTTCCTTGGTCGGCGTGGTTTGCCACAGAAATGTCCGCCATCGACATGCACGGTTCCAGATAGCGGTGTTAAATCTGCCTGCTCATACAACACCTCTCGTAGCTTAGACAAATTTTGATAGGCAGTTCGATAGGTGATTCCGAGCCTTGCGCAAAGTGCATTAGCCGAACAGCCCTTGGGAGAGCTGACAAACTCATAGATTAGAAGCAGAATCTTCTTGTATGGTAGTTTTCGGCCATTAAATGGGGTACCCGTTGTTGCACTGAATGTCCGATCGCAGTGCTTGCAGCGCCACTGCAAACGATGGCGGCGGGAATAGTGTATGTCCACCGTTCCACATTCCGGGCATGGCATCGTCGTAAGGTTCCCCCAACGTAACAAAGTGAATTTTTCTCTTGCTTGCTGTTCTGTAAGGTCGCAGATCGCAGTGTAGGATAGATCGCGATAAGCTTTGGATTGGCTGAATGGTTGCGCCATGGGTACTCCTCCTCAATAGAGGTTGGGTTCACAAGCAGCCGCTTTCTGCACAAAAGCAGGATTGGCGGCATGCCCACATAGCCGGCTTCCCGGCAGTGGGCGCAACGCAGAAATAAAAGTTAAAGACCGAGTTTGCTCCTCGAGCAACTTCTCGCTTGACTTTCCATCCCTACTCACACATAGTGAGTGCAACAGGCGACCTGCTTGTGCACACCCAAGGGCTTGGATACCTCTCGACAAGGTATCCAGGCCCTGTGCTTTTATACGCCCAGAAAATTTCTAGTTCACGGGCTCATGATTTTTCCTCCTCTTGAGATGCATGGTCGACTCTGCTCTCTCTTAGCCATATCCTCACGATTTCTGGCTCCCAACGACGAAGCCTGCCCATACGAACGAATGCCGGGGCTTGACCAGTTTTAACCATATCCTCGAACTTTCGCGGCGAGACCCGCAGTAACCGGGCCACGTCTCCGGCCGTGAGTAACGTTTCCATATTTGGTGCATTCATTTGCATGGTGTTGCATGATGCGCGCTGGAATATCAGTTGCGGGCATATTCTGAAAACAGCAAATGTGAAATTGCCTGTGTAAACTCATCAATAAAAACAGTCTGTTACGAAACTTTGGTTGTTGCGCAAAAACAGAACTCCATCGCCATGCCAGCCTTGCCACGCTGGCTGCGAACCCTGGATCAAGACCCTCGCCCACTCAGTTGGCATTTGAAGTCTGGCTGGGCTGCCTTGCATATGGCCGCATTGCGTGGCGGTAACGCAGCGGGCCTGCGTGTGCGCTATCCCATTGATCCAGACTCGTTGCAGATTCATATAGAGCAGTACCGCTCCCTAGTTCTGGACATTCCTCGCCGAACGGGCTTCAGAGATGAAAACCTGGGGAAAGAGTGGACGCGGGCGGCGACGCAAATTGGGGAAATGCTCGCCGCCAGGGTATGGGAGGAAGGGTTGATGCGCGGCGAAAATTCCGGCATCTCGATCAAGGAACTCCTGATCGACACGCGCCATGAGCTGTCGCGCACTTTCCCCAGCCTTGAATTCTCAGTGACAACGCCCTTTGATGCGTTGCGATCCGCTTATAGCGGTTTACGGCAAGGGAGGTCTGCCAAGGCCATTCGAACGATCGAGCTTTATTGCCTTGCCTGGATAAGCATTGCGGCGCACGGCATCCTGAGAATGCGTCATTGCGAATTGTGCTTTCGCTGGGCGATTCCTGGCCATGATCATTGCTATGAACATAGCCAGTCGAAGGAGGCACCTGGCACCCCACAAGAAAAGTCGCACAGGTATCGCAATGCTGCGAAGGTCGCTGTTACGTATTGCTATCCGCCCCGGCCCGTGCCAAGGCATTCCACAATTTCCGTCAGGCGCTTGCCACAGGTAATGGCGCGCTTGATTTGGCGCACGCCGCTTCCTGATGAGGAGCGAACGGTGCGATCCATCAAGGAAGCCCTCGCAAAGCGACCGACAGTACTTGCTCAGTTAGGTTCAGATGCGTTGTCGTTAAACTCCATGGCTCTTTACAAGAGGCTTGGAGAGCGTGTCGACCCTTTGGAAATCAATCCATCAGCATGGGTCTGGAAATTGAAGCAGCTTGGCAGATGGGAGCGTGAGAGAATTTCTCGGTGTCCCGGCCGCCGGGGCAAAGGGCGTCAAACCCGTTGGAAAATAGTGCGCGCAATTACATTAGCTGAGAAGGGCTGCTCAAAATCCATGATCGCTAGCATCCTGGAAATCTATCCCTCGGTGATTTCAAACTGGATACGACGTGGGTCCTTTCCGGATCTGGCGAATGCGCTGACGCCAAGAGAAAAGCGCGCCAAGAAACCAGTTGGGGGTTGAGTACGCCATGCCCCTTTATTTCCAC
>CAYGMS010000297.1:0-3481 GCA_964350905.1 uncultured Thiobacillus sp.
AGCCCATCCCGATCAACTACAGCATGTATAAAACCTCATTTGGCTGGAAGGTTTACGACGTGGCGATTGATGGCGTAAGTCTGGTCACCAATTACCGCTCGTCTTTCTCCAACACCATCCGTCAGAACGGTATTGATGGCTTGATCAGTACGCTCGCTGCGCAGTCTGCGCGCGGTGAAGTCAAACCGGCCACGCGCCCCAACTCGTGATTGCATGTGAGGGCACGTGCTGCCAGATTTCCGGGGTAGTCACCGTCGATAGTGTGGGCGGCCTGTTGCGTGAACTGCAGCCGCAGCTGGCAAAAGATGTGGATACGTTGGACTTCTCCGGGGTTGAAACAGTGGATTCCGCTGCGCTCGCGCTCATCTTCAGTGCCATGCGTCAGGTACAGCAATCCGGACGTGTGCTTGCCTGTACTGGCTTGCCTGCCAGTTTTACCACTTTAGCCGAGCTGTACGGGGTGTCCGAGCTATTGCCCGTATGAGCCAGACCATTCCCGCGATCCACGTCAGCGGGCTGTGCAAGCGTTTCCACACCACCCAGGCGCTCGATGGCGTGTCACTCGAGATTCAGCAAGGCGAGTTTTTTGGCCTGCTGGGGCCGAATGGCGCAGGCAAAACCACCCTGATCTCGATCCTGGCCGGACTCACCCGGGCCGATTCTGGCCACGCCGCCATCATGGGCCACGATGTCGTGCGCGACTACCGTCAGTCACGCCGTGCTCTGGGTGTGGTGCCACAGGAACTGGTCTACGATCCTTTTTTCAACGTGCGTGAAACCCTGCGCATTCAGTCAGGCTATTTCGGTCTCAAGCGCAATGAGGGCTGGGTCGACGAGGTCATGCATCACCTCGATCTCACCCAGCATGCCGACAAAAATACGCAAAGCCTGTCGGGTGGCATGAAGCGCCGCCTGCTGGTGGCGCAGGCGCTGGTGCACAAGCCGCCGGTCATCGTGCTCGACGAACCAACCGCCGGGGTCGATGTCAACCTGCGCCGCTCGTTGTGGGAATTCATCAGCCGCCTCAACCGCGAGGGACACACCATCCTGCTGACCACACACTACCTTGAGGAGGCCGAGGCGCTGTGCGGCCGGATTGCCATGCTGAAAAGCGGCCGCGTGGTGGCGCTCGATGCAACGCGGAATCTGCTGAAGCTCACCAACGAGCATTGTGCCCAGCTGCGCCTGGACTCGGAGGTGGTACCCGACGCCTGGCAGAAGCGTCTGCAGCGCGACCCGGATGGCAGCTGGCGCTTTAACTTCAGCGAGTATTCGGACCTGGAGGCGCTGCTGGCGGATTTGCGCGTGGCGGGTGTACGGGTGCTCGAAATGCGGCTGCAGGAACCCGACCTGGAGGATGTCTTTACCGACATCATGAAGCGGACATGAGCGGATTTTCAGCGCTGTTTTACAAGGAACTGCTGCGTTTCTGGAAAGTGGCGGTGCAGACGGTCGTCGCTCCGGTAGTCATGGCCTTGCTCTATCTGCTGATTTTTTCGCATGTGCTGGAAGCGCACATCGAAGTCTATCCGGGCGTGGCCTACTCCAGCTTTCTGGTGCCCGGGCTGGTGATGATGAGCATGCTGCAGAATGCGTTTGCCAACAGCTCGTCCAGCCTGATCCAGTCGAAGATGCAGGGCAACATCGTGTTCGTGCTGCTGCCGCCGTTGTCCTATCTGGAGTTTTTCCTGGCCTATCTGAGCGCAGCCATTCTGCGCGGACTGGTCGTGGGGCTGGGTGTGTGGGGGGTAACCCTGTGGTTTGCTCCCTGGCAGATGCCGCATCCGGGCTGGCTGCTGGCGTATGCGCTGCTGGCCTGCGCCATCATGGGCGCGCTCGGCATCCTGGCCGGTATCTGGGCGGAAAAGTATGATCAGCTGGCCGCATTCCAGAACTTCCTCATTCTGCCGCTGACCTTTCTTTCGGGCGTGTTTTATTCCATTCATTCGCTGCCGCCATTCTGGCAGGCGGTTTCGAGCGCCAATCCCGTGTTTTATCTGATCGACGGCTTTCGTTATGCCTTTGTGGGCTATTCGGATACCGATCCCTGGCTCGGTTTGCTGGTCGCGAGTGCCTGCTTTGTGGCAATATCCGCGGCTACCCTGGCGCTGTTACGCAGCGGCTACAAACTCAGACATTAATTGAGGCATACAAACATGGTTACCCCCGACGACATCAAAGGCTGGATCACCGAGAAACTGCCGTGTGATCACATTGAACTGGACGGCGACGGCCAGCATTTCCAGGCGGTGATCGTCAGCCCGTCCTTCAGCGGCAAGAACATGATTCAGCAGCATCGGCTGGTGTACGACGCATTGGGTACGCGCATGCATGCGGAGATCCATGCGCTGTCGATGAAAACCTATACCCCCGAAGACTGGGCAGCGCGCTAAATGGATGCACTGCTGATCCAGGGCGGCAATCCGCTTAACGGTGAGGTGCGTATTTCCGGCGCCAAAAATGCGGCATTGCCGATTTTGACCGCCAGCCTGCTGACTGCCGAACCCTTGCAGTTCAGCAATGTGCCGCACCTGAAAGACATCAGTACCATGCTGGCCCTGCTCGGCCATATGGGTGTACGCGTCACGCTGGACGACAAGAACCACGTCACCCTGTGCGGCGAGTCCATTCCGCACAAGGAAGCGCCCTACGAAATGGTGAAAACCATGCGTGCCGCGATTCTGGTGCTGGGACCGACGCTGGCGCGCTTTGGTGAGGCACGGGTGTCATTGCCCGGTGGCTGTGCCATCGGCTCGCGCCCGGTCGATCTGCATATCAAGGGTTTGCAGGCGATGGGCGCGGATATCCAGATTGAACACGGCTACATTCATGCCCGTTGCAAACGCTTGCAGGGCGCACGCATCGTGATGGACATGGTGACGGTAACCGGCACCGAAAATTTGATGATGGCCGCTGCGCTGGCCGAAGGCACGACGGTGCTCGAGAACGCCGCGCGCGAGCCCGAAGTCGTTGATCTGGCCAATTGCCTGATTGCGATGGGTGCCAAAATTGAGGGCGCCGGCAGCGACACCATTACCGTTCACGGGGTCGAGTCGCTTCATGGCGCTGAATATGCCGTGATGCCCGATCGTATCGAAACCGGCACTTTTCTGGTGGCTGCGGCCATGACAGGCGGACGCGTGCGCACCACCCACGCCCAACCCGACACGCTCGACGCGGTGATGAGCAAGCTGCGCGAAGCCGGGGCAAAAGTCGAGGTCGGCAGCGACTGGATCGAGGTTGAATCCGACGGCAAGCTGCAATCAGTTGATGTGCGCACCGCGCCACATCCGGCGTTTCCCACCGATATGCAGGCGCAGTTCATGGCGATGAACACCATTGCCGAGGGCGCGGCCAGCGTCACCGAAACCATTTTCGAAAACCGCTTCATGCACGTGCAGGAACTGCGGCGCCTGGGGGCCAACATCGAAGTGTCAGGCCATACCGCACTGGTGCGTGGTGTGCCGCGACTGGACGGCGC
>CAYGMS010000298.1:0-3462 GCA_964350905.1 uncultured Thiobacillus sp.
CCCGCTTGTATTCCTTGTAGCGGTCCCAGTCGCAATACGCCTTCTTCACCACAATACTGCCCTTGAGCAGCAGCCGTTCCAGTACCGGACGAATCCTGAAATCCGGGGCATTGGACTCCTTCACGCCTATGGCCACGTTTTCAAAATCACAAAACACTGCAATGTTGCGGATATCCGGTGTGGCCATCGTGGCTCCCTCGTGTGTGGTCGGTGTGTACGCGTGTGCCTGGCTTACTTGGACAGTCCTTTGGTGAGCAGGGCTGCCACCGTTTCATTGATGCTGGTGCCGCTTGTTTCAGCCAGGGTTTGAATCTGCTTCACCAGCGCACCATCGAGTTTCACAGCAAACGGGAGTAAACTCTGCGCCTGATCAAGCTTGCGCTGATCACGGCGCGACACCCCGGTATTGGCTGCGCTGCCAAAGCGATCCGGGGTACCGGCCTGTTTCATCTGACCCGTGATTTTCAGGCCTTCGTTTCTGTCTAGATCGCTTTTCTTCATGGGAATGTTCCTGGCTTGCTGGGTAAATATTGTTCAATGGCTGACGCCACTGAGGATGCGCCTGCGATTCTGGCGCATAACAGGTGACAGCATAAGCGATGCCGCCCCATTCCGGGAAAATCGCCGTCTGGCCTCATATGTCACGCCGCACCTCGCCAGGTTACGGTATTTGAATGGCCCCGCCTGCATCCCGCCTGCCCAACCGGTACGCATCGATGATCCCGAACAACCAGCAACCGACCAGCGCCAGCGTCGCCATCATCGCACTGCCACTTTCCGAATGGTTCGAAGCATGGGAAACCAGATCGGCCAACTGGCCCGCATCCGACACAACACCGTCTGTTTCCAGTTGTGCCAGAACCGCTGAAGCTTGCTGCATGGCCCGGGCAATGATGACCCAAAGGCACATCAGGCTCACCGCGATCAACGCCATGCCACGCCCAGTTTGCTTCAAATAAATATGACCGGCCCCCGGAAAGATCAGGGCAGACAAAACAACAGCGGTCGTGGATCGGCTCATTTCTTTGTTGCCTCTTATTGACTTGTGACGGTATGGCCGTTGCCTGGTTGCTGGCTCAGTCGTTCTTTGATCGCCTGCCGTAGCGCCCTATTCGCCAGATCCTTCAAGGCTTCCAGCCTGACCTGGACGATGCGCAGCTTGTTTGCGCTGATTCGATTGATGTCCTCCAGCACCAGCATGTGCTGGCCTGCAAACACATTGGCATACACTGTTTTAAGCGCGCGAGACAGTTGCCGGGTCACCTTCACGTCCTGGGTATCGAACCGTTCGCAAAAGTATTCATAGCAAATCAAGGGCCGGCCATAACCCAGCCGGCACCCCGAACCTGAAACATGCCAGCCATCGTTCACGCTGTACTCACCGATCTGCGGACCCAGAACGAGCCGCAGGAAGTCGCTATCGACACTCTCACGACAAAGCACCTCCTTGCAGCAGACACGGAGGCAACTGGCGCAGGGGTTTTCGGCATGCAAGGCAGCCAGGCTCTGCAGGATGGATTCCACTTCGATGTGGATATCCCTGATCTGATATAGCTGCTCACTGAACACTCTGCCGACCATCGTCAAAGTGCGCTCCTGTATTGGGGTCATGACGCGCTGATCTGCTCTGTATGAATCTAATGAGCCATCGACGGCCTCACCGCACTTTCCGGTGAGGTGCGCCGCTCGATCCTTGCACGGCGCTCACCCGTGGCCTCGGGCGGAATGCCTGCCCATTGTCCGTAGACATGGCGGCGGTCATCATCTCTGCGATCATCATGGTGAATGAAGCTGCACGTGCAGCTTGATGCGCTGCAGCCTGATACAGGCAGACTGGGGGCCTCATGGGAGAGGAAACGCATACGTCCAAGTTGGCAGGCCGATTCGCACGCGGGGTTTCCTGCGCACACCTCAACGCAGTGATACCGGCTGCGCGTGTCCCGTCTCGCAACAGATGCGGTCAGCGGTTTTTTCTGGGTGGATGAACGACGCCACCAGTACACAGCGATGGCTGTCAGCAGCAGTATAAAAACAAATGCCTGAACCATTTCAGTTCCTCCCTTTTATTGATATCGGGAACGATTGCACCTCCCCCCGGAAGCACTTCTGGACAGCAGCGCCTATCTGATTGTGGCCTATTATTGAGACAAGCCAAATTTATTGATTAGTCTGAGGAAATTGCAATGGGACGACTTCTCGCCATCAATGGCTCCTACCGGCCTGATGGCGTCATGGATCAGGCGATTGACGTGGCCGTGCAAGCTGCCACATTGGCGGGGGCCCAGGTCGACGTCGTCCACCTGCGTGATTACCCCATCGAATTCTGCCGCAACTGCCGTGAATGTACCCAGCAACCGGGCAACACACCTGGCACATGCGTGCAGAACGATTCCATGCAGGCACTGATCGACAAGATCGAGGCTGCCGATGGCTATATCCTGGCCTCCCCGACCAACTTTTATACCGTGACCGCCGTGTTCAAACGCTTCATGGAGCGTTTGATTGTGTACGCCTACTGGCCATGGGGGGCACCTGCCCCGAAATTTCGCAAATCGCACGCCACGAAAAAAGCCATCCTGATTGCATCCTGTGCAGCGCCTGGCCTGCTGGGCCGCCTCTTCTTCACCACGCTGAAACAACTGAAAGTGGCGGCAAAGACCATCGGGGCCAAGCCAGTTGGCGGCACCTTCATCGGGCACTCCGCTCAACAGGAACACCCCCCACTACCCGAACAGGCAAGGAAACGTGTTCAAAGGCTGGTAGAAAAACTGATGTCAATCAAACACTAAGTACTGACTGCCAAAAAGCGCACAAAAGGCCCCCGCCGCAATAACAATGCGAAGTGGCCCCTTTTACCCGACTGGACTCGAAGGATTTTTCAGTACTGATCGGCCAACCAGCCATCCAGAAGTGCGCAGGCTTCTTTCTTCGGCACCGAGGACTCCATTCCTTGAATGGGGGTGTAGCAGAGGTACTGATTCCCCTCGCTGTCCGTCAGATTGCGCAGCGGCAACTCACCCACGGTTTCATAGCTACGCGCATCCATCATGATGAACTTGTAGTCATCCCCCACGCTGACTTCCAGCCTGCCGCCGTTACCTTCACCGAATTTCTCCCACCAGGTCTCCGGGTTGGCGCCCTCGTAGTAGGGTGTCATTCCCAACTCGCTGCTTTGGTGCCAGGCCATGATGGTTGGGTCCTTCATCTGGTTTTCCCTGGCCGCGTCTATCGCAAGAAGACTGGCGGCTTGCCAGCCTGGAAGCGATCCACTGTAATCGACATGTACGTTTCGCATGATAGGGTCCTCTTGAGTTACTTTGAAATGAGCCGAATAAAAAAATACAGGCTCATGTCTTATTATTTGTAGGCCAATATCTGACATAAACAATCAGGTATTACCGCCCTCTTACAAACCGCAGGGAACAGGGCCCGGTTTAAATCGGGCCCTGGGCAGGACAGACC
>CAYGMS010000299.1:0-3451 GCA_964350905.1 uncultured Thiobacillus sp.
CCAATGATTCCGATCGCCAGCAGCAAGGCTGCCATAAAGAGAAGGATGCTGATCAAGCGTACCTTGATGGTCATATTCTTAAACACTCAAAAACTCCCCTATTAATTTGAATGGTCTGTTTGGAATTTGTATTGCGACGACTACTCAGGCCGTCGTTTATTCAATCAGTCCCATTTCGCTACTGGACATGAGCTTGTCGATATCCACCAGGATCAGCATGCGTTCGCTGAGCGTGCCCAGGCCGATGAGGTAATCGCTGTCGAAAGTTGTTCCCATTTCCGGAGCAGGCTTCACCTGATCGGGGGACAGCGTGGTGACATCGGAGACACTGTCCACCACCATGCCCATCACGCGACCGGCAATGTTGAGGATGATCACCACGGTGAACTGGTCGTAGGTGGGAGTGCCCAGGCTGAACTTGATGCGCATGTCGACGACCGGCACGATGATGCCGCGCAGGTTGACCACGCCCTTGATGAAGTCCGGAGAGTTGGCAATCCGCGTGACCGACTCATAACCGCGGATTTCCTGCACCCGCAGGATATCGATGCCGTACTCTTCATTACCCAGGGTAAAGGCCAGAAATTCGTTTCTGACCTCATCCCCTTCGTCCATCAAGCTGGTTTGCGTCTGTGTGGTGTAAGACATGATTTGAATCCTCTCGTACCCTGCAGGGGTAAGTCTGTCCTCAGGAAAAAATGGGATCGGCGTTCAATTGACGGCTGGAACGCAACAAGGCGGAAACATCGAGGATCAGGGATACGCCCCCGTCACCCAGGATGGTGGCGCCAGAAATACCCGCTACCTTACGGAAATTCGATTCAAGGTTTTTAACGACAACCTGCTGCTGCCCAACCAGTGCGTCGACCAGCAAGGCCGCTTTTTTCCCGTCAGCTTCAAGAATGACGGCGATGCCCTCTGACGGATCGGTGAAATTCGGTTCAACATTAAAAATCCGGTACAGCGGAACCAGTGGCAAATATTCTTCGCGAACCTTGACCACCTGACCCTGGCCAGCAATTTCCTTGACGTCTGCGGCTGATGGCTGCAGCGATTCGATGACATAACCCAGCGGCAGGATGTAAACCTCCTCACCCACCCTGACCGACATACCGTCGAGAATCGCCAGGGTCAGCGGCAGCGAGATAGCGATGGTGGTGCCTGATCCCGGCACCGAGCGGATTTCGACAGTACCGCCCATTGCAGCAATGTTGCGCTTGACCACATCCATGCCCACACCGCGGCCAGACACGTCAGTGACGATTTCTGCAGTGGAAAAACCGGGAGCAAAAATGAGCTGCCATACTTCGCTGTCTGGCATGCTGTCCGAGACTGGCAGGTTTTGCTGTTTCGCCTTGGCAAGAATCCGTTCGCGATTGAGGCCACCGCCATCGTCGCTCACCTCGATCACGATGTTACCGCCCTGATGTGCGGCTGACAGGGTCAGCTTGCCGACTTCGCTCTTGCCTTTGTCACGGCGTATCTCAGGCATTTCAATACCGTGGTCGACGCTGTTGCGGACCAGGTGGGTCAGCGGATCGACAATACGTTCGATCAGACCCTTGTCGAGCTCGGTGGCGGCGCCACGTGTGACAAATTCGATTTTCTTGTCCAGTTTTCCGGCCAGGTCGCGCACCATGCGCGGGAAGCGGGAAAACACATAGTCCATCGGCATCATGCGAATCGACATCACCGCTTCCTGCAGGTCGCGCGTGTTGCGCGCCAGTTGGCTGGCGCTATTAAGCAAGCGCTCATGAACCATGGGATCAAGTGCACCGATACGCTGCTCGATCATGGCTTGGGTAATCACAAGCTCGCCGACCAAATTGATCAGCTGATCGACTTTTTCCACACCGACGCGAATCGAGGAAGACTCCTGGCTTGAGCCTTCCTTGTCTGTCGCGCGACGACCCTGATTCTTTGCTTCAGCGGCAGGTTCGCTGGTGACGGGTGTCTCTGCCGAGACAGGTGCAGGATTGTTTCCGCCCGTTTTTGCAGCCTCAAATATCCCGTAGCCAGGATCGGCATCGGTCGCTGCGACACCGTCCTGTGATTGCGGCTGCGCTGCAGACAGACAGGTTATTTTGAGATCGTCCGGATCAAGGACAAATGAGCAAATCGAAATAATATCGTCCCGACTCTCGCTTGTGGTTAGCGTGAACATCACACGCTTGTCGTCCAGCACTTTCTGGACAATCGTCCCCAGCAAGCCCAGCTCTGTCGCCAGGGCATCAACATCCTTCTGCGGCACTTCGGGCAATTCGATACTGAAACTGTAATCGCCATTTTCGTCCGGCGTTGGGACCGAACCCACTTTGTCAGCCACGGCAGTGTCCGCTGCGGGCGCTTCAACCGCTACAGCAGAATGTGCTCCATCCTGCCCCTGAGACAATGCTTTCAATCTCTGGCATACGTTTCCAACTGCAGTCTGATCGACGCTCGAACCGTGATGATGTCCCGCCATTTGCATGGTCAAAACATCCTTGGCCCCCAGAAAGGAGTCCACATGCTCGGGCGTCAATGCCATCTCGTTCTTGCGAATTCTGTCGAGCAGGGATTCCAGCATGTGGGTGACATCGGTGATATCGGTGAAACCGAAGGTGGCCGCTCCACCCTTGATGGAATGAGCCGCGCGAAAGATTGCGTTGAGATCCTCGTTATCCGGGGCAGACACGTCGAGAGCCAGCAGCAACTTCTCCATTTCGGCGAGCAGCTCATCTGCTTCGTCGAAAAACACCTGGTAGAACTGGCTCATATCAATCGTCATTTTTGAACTCCGTCATTTACGCGTTGCATGTTTGTTTGCTGTTTCTTCAGCCAATCAATTTTTTGACTACTTCGGTCAAGCGTGCCGGCTCAAAAGGCTTGACCAGCCACCCGTTGGCTCCAGCAGCCTTGCCCAGCACCTTCATGTCATCGCCGGACTCCGTTGTCAGCATCAATATCGGCACGCTTTGATAATTCTTCATAGCGCGCAACGCTTTAATCAGACTCAAACCATCCATGCGCGGCATATTCTGATCGGTTAGTACCAGATCAACGGTCTGTTGCTTCGCCTTTTCCATGGCGTCCAGACCGTCAACAGCCTCGACTACGTCATAGCCAGCAGCTTTCAGACTGAAGGACAGCATCTGACGCAGTGAGCCCGAGTCATCTACAGTAAGTATTGTTTTAGCCATCATTTTTCCTACCATGCCCGTTTCCGGGTCTGTTTTGTTAATGTCACTAACCGCAGCGATCAAAACAACTCGATGTCGCCGCTTTCCATGTGGTGCTGATTCACCGTGCTGCGAATACCCGTAGACTGTTCGGAGCAGCGCGCACTCACCCGGTCACTGATGTAATTCAGCTTCTGCAACAAATCTTCATTACTGCTATCAGGCGGTGCGGGAAGGCTCATGTCGAGTTCGCCAAAAACGTCGCGTAATCCAGTCAGATGCTTCACCATCCG
>CAYGMS010000300.1:0-3438 GCA_964350905.1 uncultured Thiobacillus sp.
GCTCGATCACCTCGATCCAGGCCGTGTATGTGCCGGCGGATGACTTGACCGACCCGTCGCCTGCCACCACCTTCGCCCACCTCGACGCCACCCTGGTGTTGTCGCGTCAGGTTGCCGAGCTGGGTATTTATCCGGCGGTGGATCCGCTGGATTCGACCTCGCGTATTCTCGACCCGCAAGTGGTGGGCGAGGAGCACTACGGCGTGGCCCGTGCGGTTCAGGGCACCTTGCAGAAATACAAGGAATTGCGCGACATCATCGCGATTCTGGGTATGGACGAGCTGTCGCCCGAAGACAAGCTGGCCGTGTCCCGTGCACGTAAAATCCAGCGCTTCCTGTCGCAGCCCTTCTTCGTTGCTGAAGTGTTTACCGGTGCGCCTGGCAAATACGTCACCTTGAAAGAGACCATCGCCGGCTTCAAGGCGATTGTCGAGGGTGAATACGATCACCTGCCCGAACAGGCTTTCTACATGGTCGGCGGCATCGAAGAAGCCGTCGAAAAGGCGAAGACAATCCAATAAGGCAGTGAAGGGTTAAGGGTGAAGGGGGAAGGGTAGCTTAGCCCGACGACCCTTCTCCCTTCTCCCTTCTCCCTTCACCAAGGAACAAGAAATGGCCATGACCATCCACGTTGACATTGTCAGCGCAGAAAAAGCACTCTACTCCGGTCCCGCCGAAGTCGTGATTGCTCCCGGTCAACGCGGTGAACTCGGTATTTATCCGCGCCACACCCCGTTGCTCACCACGCTCAAGCCCGGCTCGGTTCGTATCAAGGTGCCGGATCAGGCGGAAGAAGAGCTGGTTTACGTTTCGGGCGGCATTCTCGAAGTGCAGCCCAATACGGTGACCATCCTGTCCGATTCCGCCGTTCGCGGTGTCGACCTCGACGAAGCCAAGGCCCTTGAGGCCGTACGTGCCGCCGAGGAAGCCATGAAGGACAGGGCGGCATCCATCGACTACGCGCAAGCGCAGGTCGAACTGGCCCAGGCAGTGGCACAACTGGCCACCATCAACAAGCTGCGCAAGCTGACTTGATTGGCGGGGGTGTCGGCAACAAAAAAGCAGCTTTCGGGCTGCTTTTTTGTTGCCGTGCTTTTTCGTGAGGCCTCGTGATGCAGCGTCAGGACATATGCTCAAAGTTTTGCATCTTAAAACCGGTTGTTTCAGGGTCAAGCAGGTATTTCCTGTATCAATACGTAAAAAAACGTGAAATCACGCCCGGTTCGCTGACTTGAGCGTTCATTTTTATCAAGCCATGAGCTACTCTTTAAAGGACGCGCAAGACTTGAAGCGTACTTTTTCAGGCATGCAACGGGTATAACCCGATGGGCGCACAGGATTCACAAATTTCAAAAATAGGGGATCAACCAACGGCCTGGTTTCTTCCCCAAGCCCCATCCATTTGTATCAATTCATAAAGGAGCATAAACGTGCGAACAACCCCACTTTTCTACACTCTTCTCACCGCAACCCTGATTTCAGCCGGTGCCGTATCGGCACATGCCGCCGATGGCAAATATTACGACCCGTCCAATGCGGCGAGCCAGACAGGCAAAACGGTTGGCTATGAGCTTTATAAAACCATCGGCTGCCCCGGCAAGGGCCTGCTGGATGCGGGTTGTCCGGCTCCAGACGCAGCACCCGCGCCGGTCGCCGCAGCGCCTGCACCCGCGCCCAAACCGGTCGATGGCGACGATGATCGCGATGGCGTTGCCAATAGCAAGGACAAGTGTCCGGCCACGCCGGCTGGCCAGAAGGTCAACGCCGACGGCTGCGAGCTGGACAGTGATGGTGACGGCATCGTCGACAGCAAGGACAAGTGCCCGAGCGTCTTTGCCCAAACGGCTGATGGTTGCCCGCCGGTTGCACCGCTGACCCTGGATGGAGTGAATTTCGACAACGATATGGCGACCCTGCGTTCCGACGCTTCCGCTATCCTCGATCAGGCCGTAGAGAGCCTGAAGGCATGGGGCGATGTCAAAGTGGAAGTGGCAGGCCACACCGACAGCCGTAGCAGCGATGCTTACAACATGACCTTGTCGCAAAACCGTGCCAATGCCGTTCGCGATTATCTGATCAGCAAGGGTATTGCTGCTGAGCGCTTGACCGCCAAGGGGTATGGCGAGTCGCAGCCTGTCGCCGACAACGAAACGGAAGAAGGACGCTTCAAGAACCGTCGCGTGGAATTGATTCCGCAGAAGTAATCCAGCGTTGATTTGACGGCATGCAAAACGGGGGCTTCGGTCCCCGTTTTGCATGCCGTCAAACCGGGGCTTGAACAAAGGAATGGCGGCATGGTGCCGGGTCATCCCGTCCAGGCTTTATACTTGGCGCGCGATTTGCTCA
Source organism: uncultured Thiobacillus sp. (assembly GCA_964350905.1). Taxonomy (GTDB): domain Bacteria; phylum Pseudomonadota; class Gammaproteobacteria; order Burkholderiales; family Thiobacillaceae; genus Thiobacillus. Next base: position 2,347 of record CAYGMS010000300.1, read on the forward strand.
CCCCTGTTGCTGATATGGCACGCAACCCGGACCGAACCGAATGAACTCGAAGCTCGAAATCCTGATTCTCGCAGCGGGCAAAGGCACCCGCATGCGTTCCGACCTGCCCAAAGTGCTGCATAAACTGGCGGGCAAGCCCCTGCTGGGGCATGTGGTGGATACCGCTCATGCGCTGGGCGCGGTGCAAACCTGTGTGGTGTATGGCTTTGGCGGCGAGGCGGTGCCGCAGGCCATGGCCGACGACAAGCTGACGTTTGTGCTACAGGCTGAACAGCATGGCACCGGTCATGCCGTGAAACAGGCGCTGCCCCAATTGGCGGACGACAGCGTGACGCTGGTGTTGTACGGCGATGTGCCGTTGACGCATACGGCCACCCTGCAGCCGCTGGTGGCCGCCGCGCAGGGCGGCAAGCTGGGCTTGCTGACGGTCACGCTGGCGCACCCCGACGGCTATGGCCGCATCGTGCGCGAAAATGGTGCGGTTACCCGCATCGTCGAGCACAAGGATGCCTCGGCAGCCGAGCGCGCCATCCAGGAAGTCAACACCGGCATCCTTGCCGTTGCCACCCGCCACCTCAGGCAGTGGATCGATACCCTGAAGAACGATAACGCCCAGAGTGAGTACTACCTGACCGACATCATTGCCCTGGCGGTAAGGGATGGCGTGACAGTGGAGACTCACCAACCGGCGTTTGAGTGGGAGGTGCTGGGAGTGAACAGCAAGGCGCAACTGGCCGAGCTGGAGCGCGTCCACCAGAATGAAATTGCACGGGCCTTGCTCAACGATGGCGTGACCCTGTTCGATCCGGCGCGGCTGGATGTGCGGGGTTCGCTCGCTTGCGGGCGCGATGTGGTGATCGATGTCAATTGCGTGTTCGAAGGCCGTGTGGAACTGGGGGATGACGTGCAAGTGGGCGCTAACTGCGTGCTGCGCAATGTGACCGTGGCGGCAGGTACGCGCATCGATGCGTTCACCCTGATCGACGATGCCCGTATCGGCGAGGCCAACCGGCTTGGGCCGTTTTCGCGCATCCGCCCGGGCACCACGCTGGCGCGCGATGTGCACGTGGGCAACTTCGTCGAGATCAAGAA
>CAYGMS010000301.1:0-3432 GCA_964350905.1 uncultured Thiobacillus sp.
CAGGAACGTATCGTGCGGGGCAGGATGCCCACGCTCGAGATCATCAACGAGCGTTTCGCACGACAACTCCGCATCGGCCTCTACAACTTTATACGGCGTGCCGTTGAAATCTCGGTCGGCCCCATCCGGGTCACCAAATACAGCGAGTTCATCCGCAACCTGGTCGTCCCGACCAACCTGAATCTGGTGCACATCAAGCCCCTGCGCGGCACGGCGCTGATGATTTTCAACCCGGACCTGGTGTTTCTGATCATCGACAACCTGTTCGGTGGCGATGGTCGGTTCCACACCCGCGTCGAGGGACGGGATTTCACGCAAACCGAGCAGCGCATCATCCAGCGCGTGCTGAATGTCGTGTTCGAAGCCTATGCCAAGTCGTGGGAACCGATTTTCCCGATCGAATTCGAGTACATCCGCTCGGAAATGAACACCCAGTTCACCAGTATCGCCACGCCGAACGAAGTGGTGGTCAGCATGACCTTTGCCATCGAGCTCGGCCAGGTAAGCGGCGAGATGCACTTTTGCCTGCCCTATTCGATGATCGAGCCGATCAAGGATCTGCTGACCAGCAGCCTGCAGGCCGAGAACCTGGAAGTGGACAAGCGCTGGATCCAGCTGATGCGGCAGCAGATTCAGCTGGCCGAGGTTGAAATCATTGCCAACCTCGGCACTGCCAATGTCAGTCTGCGCGACCTCGTCAACATGAAAGTGGGCGACATCATTCCCCTGGAAATTCCCAAAACAGTTGAAGCCACCGTGGATGGCGTACCCGTGATGGAGTGCGCATACGGAAAGTTCAACGGCCAATACACCCTGCGCGTCGAGAAGCTGTTATCCAACTCTGCGCCCACCTCGCAAACAGGAGACCAACATGTCTGAAGACACCCAAACCATCGCCGAGGACGACTGGGCGGCCGCGATGGCCGAACAGGCCGCACCTGCCGCAACCGCAACTGCCAGTACGGATGTTTTCCAGGAACTCTCCGGAACCACCACGCCTGGTGGTGCCACCCACGATATCGACTTCATTCTGGATATCCCGGTCCTGCTGACCGTCGAGCTGGGGCGCACCAAGATCGCCATCAAGAACCTGCTCCAGCTTGCCCAGGGCTCGGTCGTCGAGCTTGATGGCCTGGCCGGCGAGCCCATGGATGTACTGGTCAACGGCTGCCTGATCGCCCAGGGCGAAGTGGTCGTGGTAAACGATAAATTTGGCGTACGTCTGACCGACATCATTACCCCCGCCGAGCGGATCCGGAAACTCAACAAATGATGCGTCGCGCATGTGCCACCTGGATGCTGCTCGGTTGCCCGCTGTTGGCCCGGGCGGCTGACGCACCTGCACCGGCCATTTCATCTGCCGGCAGCCTGCTTCAGGTGTTCATCGGTCTGGTGGCGGTGCTGTTGCTCATCGCGGCCACCGCCTGGGCGGCCAAGCGCATGGGCGTCAGTGGCGGCAACTCGTCCAGCCTGTTGCACGTCGTCAGCAGCACTTCCGTCGGCGCACGCGAGCGCGTCGTGGTGGTTGAAATCGGCGAATCCTGGCTGGTGGTCGGCGTGACGCCCAGCAGCATCAACAGCCTGATGACCTTGCCCAAGGGCGAACTCCCCTCGCCGAAAGCCTCTGCACTCAACACCAATTTTGCTGCACGCCTGCAACACATGATCGAGAAACGCCGTGGCAAGTAAGTCGCATCAGCTGACGCAAGCTGCATTCATGCTCATTGCGCTGGCGCTGCCTTCGCTGGCGCTGGCCCAGCAGGCGGGCCTGCCCGCATTTACCAGCACCCCGGCCGCAGGCGGTGGACAAAGCTACACCCTGAGCCTGCAAACCCTGCTGTTCCTCACGTCACTGTCGTTCCTGCCGGCCGCATTGCTGATGATGACCAGCTTCACCCGCATCATCATCGTGCTGTCGCTGCTGCGGATGGCGCTTGGCACGCAATCAACACCGCCAAACCAGGTGCTGATCGGCCTGGCGCTGTTTCTGACGCTGTTTGTGATGGGTCCCACACTGGACAAGATCTATGTCGAAGCCTATCAACCGCTGGCCGAAAACCGCATCCAGATGGGAGAAGCACTGGAAAAAGGCGCAGGCCCCCTGCGCGCCTTCATGCTCAAGCAAACGCGCGAAACCGATCTCGCCCTGTTCGTGAAAATGTCGGGGGCAGCCCCGATGAAAACAGCGGCCGACATCCCCATGCGGGTCCTGATCCCGGCCTACATCACCAGCGAGCTTAAAACCGCCTTCCAGATCGGCTTTGCCGTATTCATCCCCTTTATCATCATCGACATGGTCGTCGCCAGCATTCTGATGGCGATGGGCATGATGATGGTGTCACCCGCCATCGTATCCCTGCCATTCAAGATCATTCTGTTTGTGTTGGTCGATGGCTGGAATCTGCTGCTGGGCTCGCTTGCACAGAGCTTCTACTAGCTGAAAGGCCCACCATGACGCCAGAAAGTGTAATGACCATAGGCCGAACCGCACTGGAAATCACGGTGCTGGTTGCGTCACCCGTTCTACTGGTTACGCTGGTGGTCGGTCTGACCGTCAGCGTGTTTCAGGCCGCCACCCAGATCAACGACCCCAGCCTCTCCTTCATCCCCAAGGTGCTTGCCGTGCTGGCCACCTTTGCGCTCGCCGGGCCCTGGATGCTGACCGTGATGACCGACTACATGCGGCGCGTGTTGACCGAGCTGCCCGGCATCATCGGCTGAAGCCGGTCGCCCCCTGCCCCGCATGATCAGTCTGACCGATGCCCAGCTCAATGCCTGGCTGATCAACTTTATCTGGCCGCTTACCCGCATTCTCGGCTTGCTCATGGTGGCCCCGGTGTTCGGCCACCGTTCAGTCCCGGCCCGAGTCAAAATCGGGCTTGGCGTCTTCATCGCCCTGATTATTTCCCCCACCCTGCCCCCGATGCCGGATGTCGGTCTGGGGTCTTGGTATGGGCTGCTGATTCTGGTCCAGCAATTTCTCATCGGCATTGCCATCGGCTTCATCATGCGTATCGTGTTTGCGGCAGTGGATGCTGCAGGCGAGATCATTGGTCTGCAAATGGGCTTGGGGTTCGCCTCATTTTTCGATCCGCAGAGTGCGGGCCAGACACTGGTAGTGGGCCGATTTTTAAACATGCTGGCGCTGTTGATATTTCTGGCTGTGAACGCACACTTGCTGATGCTCGGTGTGCTGGTTGAAAGCTTCCAGATTCTGCCCGTCAGCACCCAACCGTTAGCGGGTGCCGGGTTCTACAATGTGGCGGCATTCGGGTCCACCATATTTGCAGTCGGTCTCCAGCTGGCGTTGCCGCTGATCGCCATTCTGTTGATGACCAATCTGGCACTCGGCATCCTCACGCACTCCGCGCCACAGCTCAATATTTTCGCGATTGGTTTCCCGATCACCCTGGGGGTGGGCCTGATCATGCT
>CAYGMS010000302.1:0-1997 GCA_964350905.1 uncultured Thiobacillus sp.
GGTACTTCGCCCTTCATGTTGTACATGAGTTCGTGTTCGTTGATGAACACCGGGTCATCGCAGCGAATCGCCGACTTCAGCAGGCCATAAGCCTGTTTGGGGTTGGACGGAGTGACGACGCGCAAGCCGGCCACGCCCATGAATACTTTTTCCATCCGTGCCGAGTGCTGTGCGCCAAGCTGGTGCGCTGCACCGCCGGCGGAACGGAATACGCAGGGCGCTTCCAGTTGACCGCCCGACATGTAGCGAATTTTGGCGGCGGAGTTGAACATCTGGTCCATCGCCAGCCAGGCGAAGTTGACCGACATGATTTCGACGATGGGACGTACGCCAAGAAAAGACGCACCGATCGCCAGACCGGTGAAGCCACCTTCGGAAATCGGCGTATCCATCACCCGCAGCGGACCGAACTTTTCATACAGGCCCTTGGTGGCCTTGTAGGTACCACCGGCCACGCCGATGTCCTCGCCCATGCAGATGACCAGCGGGTCACGCGTCATTTCTTCGTCGTGGGCACGCTGAATCGCTTCCCAGTACATGATGTTTGCCATGCTGTGTTCCTTAAATTTCAGCGTCGCGAAGCGACGGCGTCGTCCCCCTCGCCAGCAGGCGGGAGAGGGACGGGGAGAGGGAGGTGGTCATGGCCATCAAGCGGCCTTGCCCGTGAGCCACTGGGCCTGGGTTTCACGGTCGGCGAGAACATATTTTTCAAGGTCTTCGACGCGCGGTTCGGGCGACTCCTCGGCGAACTTGATCACTTCGTTCTCGATATAGACGTCGGTTTCCTTTTCCAGCGCCTCGTAGTCGGCCATGGTCAGTTCGCCGGCGGCGATCAGACGGTCACGCAGGATGAAGAGGGGATCACGCTGCTTCCACAGTTCTTCTTCCTCGCGCGAACGGTAGCCGCGCGAATCGGACATCGAGTGGCCGCGATAACGGTAGGTCATCAGTTCGAGGAAGTAGGGGCCGTTGCCCGAGCGGACATGATCGACCGCCTTGCGTGCGTGCTCGTAGACGATCTCGATGTCCTGGCCGTCGCATTCGTCGGCCGGGATGTTGTAGGCGGCGACGCGTTTGTGCTGGTGGACCACGGCAGTGGAACGTTCGATCGAGGTGCCGATGCCGTAGAGGTTGTTTTCGCAGACGAACAGCACTGGCAGTTTCCACAGTGCCGCCATGTTCATCGTTTCGTGGAACACACCCTGGTTGTTGGCGGCGTCGCCGAGGAAACAGATGGAGATCTCGTCGCCACCTTTTAGCTGGATCGCCTTAGCGATGCCGGCGGCGAGCGGGAAGGGTCCGCCGACCAGCGCGTAGCCGCCCATGAAGCGCTTGTCGGCATCAAAGATGTGCATCGAGCCGCCACGTCCCTTGGAGGAACCGGTTTCCTTGCCATACAGCTCGGCCATGACTTCTTTCGGGTCGGCGCCGCACTTGATGGCGTGGACGTGGTCGCGATAACCGGTGATCACGTAATCGTGGCCGGGGCGCGCCGCTTCCATCACGCCGTTGCAGCAGGCCTCCTGGCCAGGATAGAGGTGGAGGAAGCCGCCGATCTTGCGTTCGATATAGGCCTGATAGCAGCGCTCTTCAAAACGGCGGTGCAACACCATTTCGCGCAGCACGCGTTTCTTGTCTTCAATCTTCATTCGGTTACCCTTGGTGGATAGGCTCGGAAATAGCGCCAGAAAAATTCTAACCCGCAATTATCCGGGAAACCCTGCCAACCATCAAGAAAAACGCCACCTACAAGGATCCCTCATGCTGCCTAAACTCACTGAAAATAAACAGGAAATCACCCTGAAATCACTGGAAACGGCAGGTCATGCGCTGATTTTGCTGCCGTTGTCGAAAACCTTGCCTGATTTCCCTGGCAGCCCGGAGCTCAAGGCGGTCATGCAGCGTCGCGCGCTCAAAGTCGATGCCCTGGCCAAATCCCCAGTGGCCGTGCAACTGCCGGGCGGCACCCTCGCGGTGGTGGCCATGCTCAAGGTCGA
>CAYGMS010000302.1:2097-3396 GCA_964350905.1 uncultured Thiobacillus sp.
GTGCTGACCCGCAGCCTCACCGTGCAGGGACCGGATGAACTGACGCCTGGCGTCTATCGCAAGCGCATCAAGGCGCTGGCCAAGCAATATGGCTGGACGGTCGAGGAATACAGTTTTGCCAAGCTGAAAAAAATGGGTGCCGGGGCTTTCTGCGCAGTGGCGCAGGGGTCGCCCGCGAAAGATGCCGCCATTGTGCGCATTCGTTGGGAAGGGGGAAAAGGGAAGGGTAAAGGGTCGAAACCGGTCGCCTTCGTCGGCAAGGGCATCTGCTTCGATACCGGCGGCCACAACCTCAAGCCGGCCAAATACATGCAGGGCATGCACGAGGACATGAACGGCTCGGCGGTGGTGCTCGGCATCCTCGCCGCCGCTTCAAGGCTGAAATTGCCGGTTGCGCTGGAAGGCTGGGTCGCGTTGGCCGAGAACCATATCAGCCCGCAGGCTTACCGGCAGAACGAAGTGGTCAAGGCGCTCAACGGCATCACCATCGAGGTCGTTCACACCGACGCCGAAGGTCGCATGGTGCTGGCTGACACGCTGACGCTGGCGGCCAGGAGCAAGCCCGCGCTCATCGCCGACTTCGCCACGCTCACCGGCTCCATGCACCACGCACTCGGCAGCCGCATGTCTGGCGTGTTCGCCAGTTCCAGCGCACTGGCGCACCAGGCCTCGCGCGCCGCCACGGCCAGTGGCGAACGTGTTGTCGTATTTCCCTATCCCGAAGACTACGACAGCAACCTCGATTCCACCGTGGCCGACGTCAAGCAGTGCAGCATGGAAGGCGAGGCCGACCACATTCTGGCCACGCGTTTCCTGTCGCGCTTTGTCGGCGATACGCCGTGGCTGCACATGGACCTGTCGGGCCATAGCTGCAAGGGTGGCCTGGGCGCGGTGATGAGCGATACCAACGGCTTTGGCGTGGCGTGGGGAATCGCCCTGCTGGAAGCGCAGAAAACCGCGTGATGGTTTTATGATGGGTTGGATCAGAAAAGGGGCGCCGCGAGGTGCCCCTTTTCAATTTGGCCTGCCAGACGAAAGCGTTTACCGCAAACGGTTCATCGAAATAGGGCGGCTGGCCCAATGCTTCCATGTACCAGCGTTTGGCGGCAAGCAGATCGGGGGCGGGATAAATGGCAGAGCGCAGGCCGAGAATCATGGTGTGCTCCTGGGTTTTGATGGAACAGGGTACGGGTCAGTAAACGATAGTGTGGCCTGCCCCAATTGGCTAGGGCCAGGTTGACATCGTGACTATCATGGCGACTCCCTCAACGGCAAAACCATGACCCCTGATTTCCCCCT
>CAYGMS010000303.1:0-3375 GCA_964350905.1 uncultured Thiobacillus sp.
ACACACTAGGTGACTGCTAGAAGCAGCGCCAGCGCATCGGCACTGGATGCTGCGGAGATGGCTGTATATTAAACATTTCGAATATAGCGTTATTTTGCCCTTCAAGCTGTCTTGATGGCAAGCAAAACGGCAAGCAATCCGAATAAATCACCCACCCAAAAGCCCTTATTTTTAAAAGACTTAAAGACCCTAATTCCTTGCTACTTACCCGCTGCGGGCAATTCGGCCAACAATGACTCAAGCAAACGCAAGGCCTCACCTTCGTCCCACTCCGTTGGCCCGGTCAGGATGTAGCGCACGCGCCCCTCGGCATCCAGCAAAAATGAGGAGGGCAACGCAAAAACCTTCCAGCGCCGGGTATTGCTGCCGTCCGGATCGAGCAAAACCGGAAAACCCAGCGGCATTTTGGCTAGATAAGCGTTGACCTCGTCCCGTGTTTCGGCGCTGTCGAGCGCGACGATCACGAGTGGTCGTCCTGCCATTTTGAGCCGCAATCGCTCCATTGACGGCATTTCACGCAGGCAGGGCGGGCACCACGAAGCCCAGAAATTAAGCAAAACCACCTTGCCGCGAAAATCGGCCAGTGTGTGCGGCACGCCGTTTAAATCCTGAGCCTGCAGGGCAGGCGCGGGCGTATTCGCACCGACCTGAAAGCCAGCTGCCATCCCGACCCCGGGAACAAGCACACTCATTGCCAATACCATGATCGCTTTTTTCATCTGCATCCCCATGCGTTGATTTCATTCAGCAACATCGCATCCATGCGCTGGCTTTCCGCCACCTCGAATTCCGTCGGCGTTTCACGCGCCCAGTAGGTCTCGCGCAGATTTTCCAGCATGACATGGCTGACCACGGCGCCATGCGAGGCCAGATGCGCCAGTTGTCCGGGCAACCAGGGGGTTGCCGCCGAGCGGCGCGGCTGCAGCAGACGCACACGCAGCCCGGACAAGTCCCCCACATCCAGATAGCTGGGCTCAGCCAGGGGCTCGGCCACCGTATACAGGTTCGGATGCATCAATAACACACACAGTCGGGCGCGCTGCGCGGGTTCGAGCCGCGCAATGGCACGCAACACGGGCACCGCAGCGCGCGCCACGGCATACAGGACCACGTTTTTGCCATTGGCCTGTGCGGCACGCAGCCAGTCAAGCAAATCCTGCTGCGGAATCGTGTCCATGCTGCTGGATAGCTGCGGCAAGAAATAGGTATGCGTGAGATCAAGCAGCCAGACTTCCGTTCCCTGCTTCGCCAATTGTTGCGCGGCGTACTGTTCCGGCCCGGAAAGACCTTGCTCGGACGGCACCCACAACAGACGCCGCTCCCCTTCTGCAACAAAGCTCTGGTAGTCGGGCAAATCGGCTCTCGCGGCAAACGTGCATAACAGCAAGCCCGGCAGGAAAGCCTTGAATCCACGCATGATCCATCTTGAGGCTGTGTTCATGAGCAGAAAGGCCTGTGAGTCAGGCATTCGTTGAGGACGCTGCACGCCAATGGCCGGAACGCCCGCCCTGCTTCTCCAGCAACCTGATATCGCCCATCACCATGCCGCGGTCGACCGCCTTGCACATGTCATAAATGGTCAGCAGGGCGACGCTCACGCCGGTCAGCGCTTCCATTTCCACCCCGGTCTTGCCGACCGTTTCGGCCGTCACCGTGCAGTTGACGACCGACCCGGCGGTGTCGTGGTCAAACTCGACCCCCACCCGGGTCAGCGCAATCGGATGACAGAGTGGAATCAGTTCGGCGGCGCGTTTGGTTGCCTGGATGGCCGCGATGCGCGCGATCCCCAGCACGTCGCCCTTGGCCGCCTGACCGCCCAGAATGCGTGCCAGGGTATCGGGTAACATGCTGATCTGGCCACTCGCCACGGCAACACGCCGGGTGTCATCCTTGCCCGCCACGTCGACCATTACTGCGCGGCCGCTTTCATCAAAATGGGTAAATTCGCTCATGCTCAGGAACCTTATCAATAATTTCTGCATCGTAAACGAAATGCTGCTATCTGCTTCTACTCCTGCCTGCTGATGTTACGCGCCCTGCTTGCCCTTGCCTTGGCGATACAGCCTGTGGCCGCCGCTGACCTACCTGACCTGGGCGAAGTCTCCCGGCAATATTTTTCCGACCAGGAGGAATCCACGCTGGGCCGCACCATCATGCGCGACGTGTATGCGGATCCGCGCTACCTGGACGACCCTGAAATCGAAAGCTACCTCAGCCAGCTAGGCTACAAGCTGGTTTCGGTCAGCACACGCAACCAGCGCGACTTCACGTTCTTTGTTATCAACGACTCCAGCATCAACGCCTTTGCCTTGCCGGGCGGCAACATCGGCGTTCACACCGGCCTGCTGCTCGCGGCGCAAACCGAATCCGAGCTGGCAAGCGTGATTGCGCATGAGATCTCCCACGTCACCCAGGATCACATCGCGCGCATGGTCGCCGCACAAAGCCAGAGTTACTGGCCGACCATGGCGGCGCTGGCGCTGGCCATTCTGGCATCGCGCTCGAACGCCCAGGTAGCAAGTGCAGCCATCGCCTCCACCCAGGCCTACTCAATACAGAACCAGCTCAACTACAGCCGCGACTACGAACGTGAGGCAGATCGTCTGGGTTACGACATGCTGGCCCGTGCCCAATTCGACCCGCGCGGGATGAGCGGGTTCTTCAACCGCCTGCAGCGCGCCAGCCGGTTTTACGACAGCAGCGCACCGGCCTATCTGCGTACCCACCCCCTCACCAGTGAGCGTATCGCCGACATGGAATCGCGTAGCGAATCCGCACCCTATCAGCAGATACAGGACAGTCTCGATTTCCAGCTGGTGCGCGCCCGCCTGCGCGCCCAGGAAAACAGTCCGGATGATGCCGTACTTGCAATCCGCAATACACTCAAGGAAAAGCGTTACAGCAACGAAACAGCCGAACGCTATGGCCTGATCGTCGCCTTGTTGCGCGCGCGGCAATTCAAGGAAGCTGAAATCGAAGTACAAAAACTGCCTTCTGGAAAAAACAGCAGCCCCATGATTCAGCAACTCGCCGCCTATGTTGCGCTCACCGCAGGCAACCCCACGCTGGCACTCCAGCGATATCAGTCGGGCAGCGAAGCCTATCCGGGTTACCGTCCTTTGCAGTATGGCTACATCAGCGCGTTGCTCGCCTCAAATCGTAGTGGCGACGCGCTGAAACAGGTCGACAAACAGCTCGCGCTATATCCACTCGACCGTCGGTTGTGGCGTCTGGCCGCCCAGTCACATGCCCAACTCGGTCACCGCCTGCTGGGTCATCGTGCGCAAGCCGAAGCGGCTGCGCTGAGCGGGAATCTGGTTGCGGCCATCGAACAAATCACGCTCGGCATCAAGGCAGCAGACGGCAGCTTTTTCG
>CAYGMS010000304.1:0-3370 GCA_964350905.1 uncultured Thiobacillus sp.
CTGCTGGTCTACCTGATTTCAGGTGCAGTGATCGTGGTGGTGGGCGAGGCGGGCGCCTTTTATCTGGGTATGGCCGAGCACTACGGACCCATGCCCATGCTGGTGCGCGGCATCGTATACCTGATGCTGACCATGCTGCTGTGGGCGGCTTTGCTGCAGTCCAACCGGCGCATGGTGATGGGCCTGATGCAGGAAAATCGCAGCGGGTATGAATCCGTGCTGCTCGCTTATGACAGCGCGCTTGTACTTAAGGATGCCTATACCGGTGGCCACGGACACAGGGTTGCGCGCTATGCCCGCCTGATTGCCGGGGCCATGAACCTGTCCGCAGCCGAAGTGGACGCGGTAGGCGAGGCGGCACTGCTGCACGACCTGGGCAAGATCGGCATTCCCGACCATATCCTGACGAAACCGAGCCAGCTCACGACCGAAGAATTTTCCGAAGTGCGGAAACATCCCGTTGCCGGAGCGGAAATTCTCCATTCCATTCCGCCGCTGCGCCGCCACGCCATGGCCGTGCGCCATCACCACGAGCGTTTCGACGGCAGCGGCTACCCGGACGGCCTGCACGGCACCAGCATTCCCCTCGCGGCACGCATCATCGCCGTGGCGGACGCATTCGACGCACTGACCACCCAACGCAGCTATCACAACGGGGTCAGGGCTGAGCAGGCACTGAGCGAAATCGCCAAGGTCGCGGGCAGCCACTTCGATCCTGCAATTGTTGCCTTGATCAGTCAGAGCCCTGTGCGTGAAGCTATGTTTGCGGCGCGAGGCGACGTGCCATGAACGATATTGTCATTCAGACCAATGGCCTGGGCCGCTCCTTCGGCGACATGTGGGCGGTGCGCGGACTCGATCTTGAAGTGCGGCGTGGCGAGATTTTTGGCCTGGTGGGGCCTGACGGCGCCGGCAAGACCACCACCATGCGCATGCTGACCGGCATTCTCGCCGCCAGCGAAGGCAGTGCGACGGTAGCGGGATTTTCCATCCAGGGCGACGAAGAGGCCATCAAGGCCCGCATCAGCTACATGTCGCAGCGCTTCGGCCTGTACGGCGACCTCACGGTGGAGGAGAACCTGCGCTTCTATGCCGATCTGTATGAAGTGCCACGGCGCGAGCGCGAGCCGCTGGAAGAGCGCCTGCTCGGCTTCTCCAACCTGACCCCGTTCCGGAAGCGCCTGGCACGCAACCTCTCCGGCGGCATGAAACAGAAGCTCGGCCTGGCCTGCGCCCTCGTCCACAAGCCGGAAATCCTGTTTCTCGACGAGCCCACCAACGGCGTCGACCCGGTAGCGCGGCGCGATTTCTGGCGCATTCTCTACGCCATGCTCAAGGAAGGGGTGACGATCTTCGTCTCCACCGCCTACCTCGATGAAGCGGAGCGTTGCGCCCGCGTCGGCTTGATGCACCAGGGGCGCCTGATCCAGTGCGACACGCCGCAGAAACTCAAGCAGGCTATTCCCGGCCTGCTGCTGGAACTGGAAACCGCGCAACCCCGCGTCGCGCGGGAGACGCTCACCGCCCGGCTGGGCGCCAATCGCGTGAGCCTGTTCGGCGGCAAACTGCATCTCTACGCCGCAGACGAGGCGGAGGCGGAACAGGCCCGCAGCGTGTTGCGCGAGGCCAACATCTCAATATTGAGTGAAAATCTCATCACCCCGTCGCTGGAGGATGTGTTCATCCATCAGGTCACGCGAAACGACGAGGAGACGGCGGCATGAGCGCGGAATTCGCCGTAGAGGTGCGCGACCTGACCCGGAAATTCGGCGATTTCGTCGCCGTCGACCGCATCTCGCTCACCGTGGAAAAAGGCCAGATATTCGGCTTTCTCGGCCCCAACGGTGCCGGCAAATCCACCACCATCCGCATGCTGTGCGGCCTGCTGTTGCCGAGTTCCGGGGAAGGCCGGGTGGCGGGCTTCGACATCATGACCGAGTCCGAAACCATCAAGCGCCATATCGGTTACATGTCGCAGAAATTCTCGCTTTACGACGACCTCAGCGTGGAAGAGAACATCGACTTCTACACTGGCATCTACAACGTGCCCAGGGCCAAACGCCAGGCGCGCAAGGACTGGGTGCTGGAGATGGCGGGGTTGACCGACAAGCGAAGCAACCTCACCGGCTCGCTGGCCGGCGGCTGGAAACAGCGCCTGGCGCTGGGCTGCGCGGTGCTGCACGAGCCGCAGATCCTGTTTCTCGACGAGCCGACCTCGGGCGTGGATCCGCTTTCGCGGCGCCAGTTCTGGGATTTGATCGCGCAAATGTCGCATGGCGGCACCACCGTGTTCATCACCACCCACTACATGGAGGAGGCCGAATATTGCGATGAGCTGGCGTTGATCTACCGCGGCAAGATGATCGCCAAAGGCAAGCCGGCCGAACTCAAGGCCATCATCCCGGAAGACATTCTGGAAATCCACGTCGAACACCCGTTCGAGGCGCTGGAACGGCTGGAAGGCTCCGGCCTGGTACAGGGGGTCGCGCTGTTCGGCGGCACCCTGCACGCCGTGGTCGGCGATGCTGACGAGGCCAGCGCAGCGATTCGCGATTTTCTTGCGGAACAAGGCCTTGCCATGGAAAAAATCGCGCCGGTTGCTCCTTCGATGGAAGACGTGTTCGTCTCCCTGGTCGAACTTGAAGACCGCCAGCACGAAAAAGAAGGGACATCATGAAAAAGCCCGGTTTCTCATGGATCCGCTTGTGGGCGCTGGTGAAAAAGGAGTTCATCCATATCATCCGCGACCCGCGTTCGCTGGCGATGGCCTTCCTGATGCCGCTGGTCCTGCTGATCCTGTTCGGCTACGCCATCACCATGGACATCAAGACACTCAATCTGGCGGTCTACGATCAGGACAAGAGCGCTGCCAGCCGCAACTACCTGGAGGGCTTCCCCGCCTCCAGCTATTTCACCGTGGTGGCCGCGGCGGAAAGCCACGCCGAAGTGCGCGCCCTGATCGACAGTGGCAGCGCACACCTGGCGCTGGTGATCCCGCGGCACTTCGCGCGCGATCTGGAGCAGGGACGCAGCACGAAAGTCCAGCTGATCGCCGACGGCTCGGACGCCAATACCGCAACCATCGCCATGGGCTATGCCGAGGCCATCACCAACCGTTTCAGTACGGCGCAACTGGGTAGCAAGATCGAGCTCGCCGTGGATAACCGCCTGCGCGTCTGGTACAACCCCGAGCTGAAAAGCCGCTGGTTCATTATCCCCGGTCTGATTGCAGTGATCATGACGGTGATCACTGCCCTGCTCACCGCGCTTACCGTTTCACGCGAGTGGGAAAGCGGCACCATGGAGCAGCTTATCGCCACACCGGTGCAGCCGATCGAGCTGTTCCTCGGCAAGATGGCGCCGTATTTCG
>CAYGMS010000305.1:0-3352 GCA_964350905.1 uncultured Thiobacillus sp.
AAGCGGGGGGGCGCGCGCCGCAGGCGCTTGCCGACCGGGCTCCGCCCCCGCTCGGGGTCGGGCGCTGGGGCGCCCTAAAACCGACGACGCATCGCTGTCGGTTTTTCCCCAGCGGCTCCCCCGTCCGAAGCCGACCCTTCGGGCGCGTCTACGGAGGCAGCGTCGAGACGCTCGCTTCGCTCACTTCGACTTGCCCCGCGCACGTCCTGGCTGTCACGCCCTTCGGTCGTTCGGCCATGACGGCGCGGCTCCCATCTGGGCTCCGCTTCGCGTCGCCGCTATCCGCCCTCGAATCCTACGGACTCAGGCGGCAAGGCTCCACGAGATGCTGGAAGAAAACGGTCAAACGCAGTACATTTGCAACACAACGACAAGGGAGGCGGCATGAAACGACTGAAGGATGAAACGGTGTCCATCCGCACGTCGGCCGACGTCAAGCGCCTACTTCGCATGGCGGCCGAGCGCGAGCATCGTTCCATCGCATCCATGATGGAAGTGCTCATTCTCGCTTATGCGCAGAAGCACGGTCTCAAAGCCAATGCGCCCGACAACAAGAATGAAAAGCCCGATTCCTGATGGAGCTCATCGATAACATTACCCGCCTGCTTGGCGACGACCTTAAGCAAACCCTCAAGCCTGGCGCACGCCTGAAGATCGCGGCGTCCTGTTTTTCAATGTATGCCTTCGAGGCGCTGAAAGCGGAACTCGAAAAGATCGATGAGCTGAAGTTCATCTTCACCTCGCCGACATTCATTGCGGACGAGGTTACCGACAAGATTCGCAAGGAGCGCCGGGAGTTTCACATTCCAAAAGTTGGCCGCGAGCGCAGCCTCGATGGAAGCGAGTTCGAAATTCAGCTGCGCAATCGGCTGACCCAGAGCGCCATCGCCAAAGAGTGTGCCGACTGGATGCGGCGCAAGGCCACGTTCAAATCCAATCGCACCAAGGCACCGATGCAGCAGTTTGCCTGTGTGCAAGAAGCGGGTGCGGACACCGCCTATATGCCGCTGCATGGATTTACGGCGGTTGATCTTGGCTATCAGCAGGGCGACGCAGTGTCGAACCTCGTCAACAAAATGGACGAGGCGACCTTTACGTCGACGTACCTGAGCCTGTTTGACCAGATATGGAACGACCCCGACAAGCTGGCGGACGTCACCGCCCAGGTCTGCGACCACATCGCCTCGGTGTATCAAGAGAATTCGCCTGAGAGCATCTACTTTCAGATGCTCTACAACCTCTTCAGCGAGTTTCTGGACGATATCGATGAGGATGTCCTGCCAAACGATCGAACTGGATACCAGGGCACCCTGATTTGGAACAAGTTGTTCAACTTCCAGAAGGATGCGGCGACCGGCATCATCAACAAGCTGGAAACCTACAGCGGCTGCATCCTGGCGGACAGCGTCGGCCTGGGTAAAACCTTCACCGCCTTGGCCGTGGTGAAGTACTACGAGCTGCGCAACCGGTCGGTGCTTGTGCTTTGCCCAAAGAAGCTCGCCGACAACTGGCTCAACTACAACCGCAACCTCAAGACCAACATCTTTGCGCGTGATCGCTTCAACTACGACGTCCTGTGCCATACCGACCTCAGCCGCACCAGCGGCGAGTCATTCGGCACGCCATTGAACCGGATCAACTGGGGAAACTACGACCTGGTGGTGATCGACGAATCGCACAACTTTCGCAACAACGACGCCTACAAGGACAAGGAAACCCGTTACCAGAAGCTGATGAACAAGGTCATCAAGGAAGGCGTCAAGACCAAGGTGTTGATGCTCTCCGCCACCCCGGTCAACAACCGCTTTAATGATCTGCGTAACCAACTGGCCCTGGCTTACGAAGGCGACTCGGAGAACCTCACCAAGAAGCTGAAGACGGGGAAGTCCGTAGAAGAAATCTTCCGGAACGCCCAGGCCAGCTTCAACACCTGGTCAAAGCTTCCGCCCGAGGAGCGTACCGCGCGCGCCATTCTGGATTCGCTGGAATTTGATTTCTTCGAGCTGCTGGACAGCGTCACCATCGCTCGCTCGCGGAAGCATATCCAGACCTTCTACGACACCAAGGACATCGGCCAATTCCCAGAGCGTCGCAAGCCTTTGTCCTACCATTGCCCACTGACATCCCGGTCAGACGTGATGGGCTTCAACGATATTTTCGCCCAGCTGTCCATGCTCAAGCTCGCGGTGTATACCCCGGCCGCCTATTTGCTGCCCAGCCGGGTCAAGAAGTACAGCGATCTTTACAACGCGCAGTCGGGCGACAAACGGGGCAACCTGAGTCTGTCGGGGCGAGAAAAGGGCCTGCAGGCCCTCATGACAGTGAATCTGCTCAAGCGGCTGGAAAGTTCGGTGGCGTCGTTCCGCCTCACGCTGCAATCGCTGCAAAGCAACCACCAGAGCGTCCTGGATAGGATTGCCGAGTTCAATCGAACAGGCAGCGCCGTCAGCATCGGCGACCTGACGGATACCCTCGAAAATCTGGACGCCGAAGACGACGACTTTCCCTTGCCCGACGACAACGACGCTATTGGGGGCAAGGTCAGGATCAGTTTTGGTGATCTGGACCTGCCGTCATGGGAAAACGAGCTCAAGGCCGATCTTGAAATCATCGACGCCTTGCTGGCCTCGATGAACAAGGTCACCCCCGAAGACGACGCCAAACTCCAGCACCTGAAGGCCCACGTTCTGGAGAAGATCGCCAACCCGATCAACCCCGGCAACAGGAAGGTGCTCATCTTCACCGCTTTTGCCGATACCGCGGACTACCTTTACGCCAACCTTGCTCCGCACCTGCTGGCCAACCAGGAAATCCACAGCGCCAAGGTCACCGGCAGCGCAGCGCCCAAGTCCACGCTCGCGAAGGGCTATGACTTCCAGGAGTTGCTGACGCTGTTCTCGCCACGGTCCAAGGAAAAGGCTCTCGTCCTACCCAATGAACCCAAGGAAATCGACCTGCTGATCGGCACCGACTGTATCTCCGAAGGCCAGAACCTGCAGGACTGCGACTACCTGATCAACTACGATATTCACTGGAACCCGGTGCGCATCATTCAGCGGTTTGGCCGCGTGGACCGCATCGGCTCGCCGAACACCAGCATCCAGCTCGTCAACTACTGGCCCGACATCTCGCTCGACGAATACATCAACCTCAAGGAGCGCGTCGAAAACCGGATGATGATTGCCGACGTCACTGCAACCGGGGACGACAACGTCCTCAGCGCGCAGGCCAATGACGTGGCCTACCGCAAGGAACAACTGCGGCGCCTGCAGGAAGAAGTCATCGAACTGGAAGACCTCAAGACCGGCATCTCGATCACCGACCTGGGCTTGAACGACTTCCGCATGGACCT
>CAYGMS010000306.1:0-3342 GCA_964350905.1 uncultured Thiobacillus sp.
GGCCGCGTGATCACCAGAAAGCCGCCCTGACCCTTTTCCACCGGATGGCCCATCTCGTCTGTAATCGCGGTCATGATGCCGGGCAGCGGCAGGGTGCAGGAACCGGGCTTGGTCGGTACTGCGCCGGGCAAGGGCGCAATCATGTGGGCGCCGGTTTCGGTCTGCCACCAGGTATCGACAACCGGGCAGCGCCCGCCACCGATGACCTCGTGATACCACATCCAGGCTTCGGGGTTGATCGGCTCGCCTACGGTGCCGAGCAGACGCAGCGAGGACAGGTCGAACTTGGCCGGCTGGCTGGCGCCCAACTTGATCAGGCTGCGGATTGCGGTCGGTGCAGTGTAGAAGGTGGTGACCTTGTGCTTCTCGACAGTTTCCCAGAAGCGTCCGGCGTGCGGGTAGGTGGGAACCCCCTCGAAAATCACTTCGGTCATGCCCAGCGCCAGCGGGCCATACGTGACATAGGTGTGGCCGGTGACCCAGCCGACGTCGGCGGTACACCAGTAAACGTCGCTGTCGGGCTTGGCGTCGAACACCCATTGCATCGACAGGATCGCGCCGAGCAGATAGCCGCCGCTGGAATGCTGCACACCCTTGGGCCTGCCGGTGGAGCCCGAGGTATACAGGATGAACAGCGGATGCTCGGCGGAAACCCACACCGGCTCGCTGGTTTCGGCCTGGGTCTGGGTGAGTTCGTGCCACCACAAATCGCGCGGACCCCAGTTGACCTCGCCACCGGAGCGGCGATACACAATCACGTGCTCGACACACGACGCGTCGCCCATCACCAGCGCATCGTCGACGGCACGCTTCAACGGCACCGCCTTGCCACCGCGCATGGATTCGTCGGCGGTGATGATGATTTTTGCCTTGGCATCGTCGATGCGCTCGAACAGACTTTTGGATGAAAAGCCACCAAACACCACCGAGTGAATCGCGCCAATGCGCGCGCAGGCCTGCATCGCCACCACCGCTTCGATGCTCATCGGCATGTAGACGATGACGCGGTCGCCCGCCACCACGCCAAGCGAGGTCAGGCCATTGGCAAACTGGCAGACACGCGCGTGCAACTGCTTGTAGGTGATCTTCGTCACCGCACCGTCATCGGCTTCAAAAATCAGCGCGGTCTTGTCGCCGCGGGTGGCCAGATGACGGTCGAGGCAGTTGTAGGAGACATTCAGTTCGCCATCCTCGAACCACTTGTAGAACGGTGCCTTCGATTCGTCGAGCGTGCGGGTGAACGGCTTGTGCCAGGTGATGGTCTGGCGCGCCTGATCGGCCCAGAACCCTTCGTAGTCGGTTTCAGCCTGCTTGCACAAAGCCTGGTAGGCCGCCATCCCGGACACATTCGCCTGTTTGACAAAGGCCTCGTCGGGTGGAAAAACACGGGTTTCGGTCAGTATCGACTCGATGGCTGCCATACAATCTCCTTAACTTGTGAGCGTGTTGTGATAACGATTTATTCTAAACCAAGCCATCCTAACCCAGGCGCCCTATCCTGAGCCATGACCCATCCAGCCCTTGAGCGTATTGCCCGTTGTTCCCGTTATGGCAGCCGCCTGCTGGTCGCGCAACCGCAGCTTGCCGACGCAGTGGCGGAGCAGTTCGACCACGCCTGGTCCCGCGAGGCCATGCAGGCGTTTCTGTCCGAACCACCGTGCACCGATGAAGCCGCGCTCGATCAGCGCCTGCGGCAACTGCGGCAGCGCGTCTGGCTGATCACTACCGCACGCGATCTGGCGGGTACGGCCGATCTCGCTGAAGTGACTGCTGCCTACAGCAACCTGGCCGAAATATGCATAGGCGCCGCGCTTGATTTTCACCACGCTGCGCTTGCCGGACGCCACGGCGAGCCGCGCGACGAAAACGGTACGCCACAGCAGATGGTCGTGGTCGGCATGGGCAAGCTCGGCGGCGGCGAACTCAACGTGTCATCCGACATCGACCTGATCTACCTCTACCCGGAGGAAGGCAACACCGCCAGCGACGATCCCGAAGCCACAATCCGCCCGCTCACCAACCATGATTTCTTCATCCGCCTGGGGCGCAAACTGGCGGCCTCGCTATCGGAAAACACCGCCGACGGCTACGTTTTCCGGGTCGATCTGCGGCTGCGCCCGTGGGGCGAGTCCGGACCGTTTGCGATGGGCTTCGCCATGCTGGAAGACTATCTGGTCGCGCAGGGACGCCCCTGGGAGCGCTACGCCTGGATCAAGGCACGTCCACTCACCGGCAGCCAGCACGATGAACTGGCAGCCATCGTGCGGCCGTTCGTGTTTCGCAAGTATCTCGACTTCGGCGCATTCGCCGCGATTCGTGATCTGCATGTTCAGATCCGGCGCGAAGTCGCACGCCGTGAGATGGCGCACAACATCAAACTCGGGCCGGGCGGCATCCGCGAAATCGAGTTCACCGCGCAGGTATTCCAGCTCATCCGCGGCGGCCAGATTCCCGCCCTGCAGCAACGTCCCACCCTCACCGTGCTGGGTAAACTGGTCGAAAACGGACTGATGATGGCGGATGCGCAGCAGGAGCTGGCTGCGGCCTATGATTTTCTGCGCCGCCTGGAACATCGCATTCAGTATCTGGACGATGCACAAACCCATCTGCTACCGGACGATGCCGAATCACGGTCGATGCTGGCCGAGGCGATGAATCTGTCCGACTACGCCACGCTGAGCATCAGGCTCGATGAGCACCGCAACAAGGTCACGCGCCATTTCGACCAGATGTTTGCCGCGCCGCAAACCGACCAGGACAGCCACCCGCTCACTGCCGTCTGCTCCGGCGCCGAGGATGCCGACACGCTGCATGAGTTGCTGGAAAATGCAGGCTACGACGATCCGTCCCGGGTTCTGGCGACGCTCGACGCGCTGCGCCACCATGCCGCACGCTTGGCCGAGTCGACACAGCTGCGGCTCAACGCGCTGTTGCCGCCCGCTCTCGAAGTCATCGGTGGCCAGCCCGATCCGGCGGCCACGCTGGAACGATTTGCCGCGCTGATACAGGCGATTGCACGCCGTTCCACCTATCTGGCGCTGCTCGCCGAATATCCGGCGGCGCTGCTGCAACTGGTCCGGCTGCTGGCGGCAAGCCCCTGGGCGGCACAGATGCTCACACACCAGCCGCAATTGCTGGACGAGTTGATCGCGCCACAACACCTGCTGCGCGTGCCCGACTGGACACGGCGCGCCATTCAGCTGCGCGACGAACTCGATGCCCTCCCCGGCGACACCGAAGCGCAGATGGATGCGCTACGCCGCTTCAAACAAATCCAGACACTACGTCTGCTGGCACAGGATGTGGCCGGTCATTTCACGGTTGAAGAACTGTCCGACCACC
>CAYGMS010000307.1:0-3320 GCA_964350905.1 uncultured Thiobacillus sp.
GCCCACAAATGACCGTTATAGAGTTCGTCAGCCAGATCGCGGTCGCGGTCTTCCGGGCACAGGCGATCCAGATAGGCCCGGAGTTCGGGTTCGTTGCCGGCTTCCGCCAGCCGCCCGTCGCGGATCAGCAGCAGTAATGCCTTGGCCGTGGGATCACCCTGGACAATCGCGGCCTTGGCCACTGCCACTTGCAGGCGGATGGTGCGCAGCAGGTCGAGATTGATCCCGCCGCCGCCGTGCATCGTTCCTGTTCCGCTTAGCAGCCAGTCGGCGCTGATCCCGAAGGTTTGCTTTATTCCGAACAGAAACTCCGCGCCCGGTTTCTTCAGCCCGCGCACCACATCGCTGACGAAGCCGGGCGACGCCCCCAGACGCCGGGCGAATTCCGACTGGCTGATGCCCAGATGCAGAATCGCCAGCGCGAGCCGTGCCCCTAGACCGTCGAGGCTGTCTTTGTCGAGCGTAGTTGTGCCTTGATCTTCCATTCTCTATCGCGTTATAGTTAACTCGTTAAAGTGTTATGCAGGCTTAATAAAGTGATAGATTACCCTCTAATGGACGCGCTTGTCACGCTTCGGGCATGGACGCGCTAGACATCAGCTACCGCCTGCGCCGCCTCGGCAAGACCCAAAGCCAGATTGCCCGTGAGTTGGGCGTGCGCCAGGGGGTGGTGAACAACGTCATCCATGATCGCTCTACCGCGCATGGCGTGGCGGTGTATATCGCGCAGCTGCTGGAATGCCGGGTCGAAGACCTGTGGCCTGATCGTTATTGCTTCAAACCACGCGGCCCCGCATCGAACCGGCGCGCGTCGGCTTCTTTGGATCAATCCCCACCCAAGCCCGATTCCAAGGAGACCGACATGAGTTAAGCCCAGCCGTTCGTACCCAGGCAGGGAATGCAAAAGGGCTCGGAGTTGACGCTCCGAGCCCTTTCTTGAACCGCGTGTAGATTAGCACTTCACGTCGGATTCTGCGATCCCCTCGCGGGTCTGTCAAGACTCGCGGCCTGTCCCTTACCGCTTTCAAACGACCCGATCGCCACCGCGAGGATGGCGCACGCGGGTCACACACAGGAGAAGCGGCCTGCTGCTTGCGGCAGGCCCGGTTCAGTCATGGCCAACAGGAGGATCACCATGCGTAAAATCCGGCAGGTATTACGACTTGCCCACGAAGACAACGTTAGCCGTCGAAGCATCGCCCACAGCCTTGGGCTGTCGCGCGACGCCGTCACCGATACCCTTGTCCGCGCGGCAGCGGCCAAGCTGTCCTGGCCTCTGCCGCACGGACTGGACGATGCTCAACTTGAGCAACGGCTGTTCCCACCCGCTGCCGCCAAAATGCGGCGCAAGACTGAACCCGACTGGGCACTGATCCACGACGAACTCAAGCGTAAAGGCGCGACCTTGCAGGCGCTGCATGGGGAATACCTGGCCGGGCAGCCGGATGGCATGGGCTACAGCCATTTCTGCAACGGCTACCGCACGTGGGCGAAGACGCTCAAGCGCTATCTGCGACAGACGCATGTCGCGGGCGAACGGGTGTTCGTCGATTATGCCGGGCCGACCATGCGCATCATCGATCGCGCCAGCGGAGAAATCCGCCATGCCCAGATATTTGTCGGCGTGCTGGGGGCATCGAACTACACTTATGCCGAGGCGCACTGGTCGCAGCGCCTGCCGGACTGGATCGCCGCCCATACCCGGATGTTCGAATTCTTCGGCGGCGTGCCCGCCGTCATCGTCTGCGACAACCTCAAATCGGCGGTCATCAAAGCCAGCCGCACCGAGCCGGTGCTCAATCCGGCCTACCAGAATCTGGCCGATCACTACGGCGCGCTGGTCCTGCCCGCCCGGCCGTATAAACCCAAGGACAAGGGCAAGGTCGAAAACGCCGTGCTGGTGGTGGAACGCTGGATATTGTTTCGCCTGCGCCATCAGGTGTTCGGCAGCCTGGCCGAACTGAATGCGGCAATCCGGGTATTGCTCGACGATTTGAACGCGCGGCCGTTCCAGAAACTACCGGGATCGCGCCGTTCCACCTTCGAGTCGGTGGACCTCCCTGCCTTGCAGTCTTTGCCGGAACGCTCCTTCGAATACGCCGAATTCCGCAAACTGCGGGTCGGGCTCGATTCGCGCATCGAAGTCGATGGCTGCGCCTACAGCGCGCCCTTCGGCTTATGCCGCCAAGCCGTCGAATTGCGCCTCACCGCCAACACCATCGAAATTCTGCACCGGGGACGCCGGGTAGCCAGTCATGCGCGCAGCGGCGGCAGCGAGCCGGTGATCGATCCCCAGCATCTGGAACCGGCACACCGCCATTTCGGCCTGTGGGATGCCAACCGCGAACTGGAGTGGGCCTTGGGCATCGGCACTAGCGTGAATGGCTTCCTTCAAGTTCTGCTGGCGGCAGCCCGGTTCAAGGAGCAGGGCTACCGTGCGGCTCAAGGCCTCAAGAAACTCGAAAAGCTGCACGGCCCGCAGCGGCTGGAAGCCGCCTGCCGCCGCGCCCTTGAGATCGGCGCCAATGCCTTGTCCAGCGTGCGCTCGATCCTGCGCACCGGTCTGGATCAGCAAGCCAAGACTGAAACCACCCAACAGGAAGCGGCGTTCGATCACCCGAACGTGCGCGGCCCCCGTTACTACCACTGACCATAAGGAAGCCACAATGCTGACCCAAGACACCCTGCGCAAACTCAATGAAATGAAGCTCTTCGGCATGGCGCGCGGATTCGAAGACCAGATGGCGAGCGCTGCCGCCGGCCATCTGGGCTTCGAAGAACGTTTCGGCCTGCTGGTCGATCAGGAGACGACCTTCCGCGACAACCGGCGATTGCAACGTCTGTTGCAGTCCGCGAAACTGCGCGAGACCGCCTGCATGGAGGACATCGACTATCGGCCTGGACGCGGTCTCGACCGGAGCGAGGTCGCCTCGCTCGCCCTGTGCAACTGGATACGAAACGGACTCAATATGATCGTCACCGGCCCCACCGGCGGCGGCAAGACCTGGTTCGCCTGTGCGCTCGGCAATCAGGCCTGCCGCCTGGGGCAATCGGTGATGTTCGCCAGGCTACCGCTGTTGCTGGAGGACTTGGCGGTCTCGCATGGCGACGGCAGTTTCCGCAAACGACTCGCGCAGCTCGCCAAGGTCGATCTGCTCATCCTTGACGACTTCGGCATGGCAACGCTGAACGCCCATGGCCGCAACGACCTGCTGGAGGTGATCGAACAACGCAGCGGCGCGCGCTCGACGATCATCACCAGCCAGTTACCGGTGGATCGCTGGCACGACTACCTGAGCGGCGGCAATCCCACCGTGGCC
>CAYGMS010000308.1:0-3294 GCA_964350905.1 uncultured Thiobacillus sp.
GCTTCGCCCATTCTTTCGCGGATGCGCTCGCGGGCGCTGTCGTCGGCCTCGGCGATGTTGATCGTGATCACGCCTCCGGCATGGCCGGTATATACCGGCGGATTGCAGTCCAGCGCATCGGTGAATTCGTCCGCGCTGCTGGGGCCTTCCAGCAGTTCGAACACCAGCCCGCGCTCCGGGTCCACATCGCGGCCCACAATCGGCAGGTTGAGACCGTCCAGCGTAAACAACAGCCGCCGCTTGGCCGCCTCGATGCGATACCAGCGCTGCAGATTGTCCGGATGATCCAGATTGGGAATGACACGGGTCAGCCGGCAGGAGACGCAATAGGGATTGGGGTCGTCCGCCGGCACCAGCCAGTTGCAGACCTGATGCTGGCTGTAATTCAGACAGGGCCGATAAGCCTTGCGGTGCGTGTCCCCCGCGGTCGGAATCCGCCAGTTGCTGTCCCCGCCGACATCAAACCCGGTCAGCTGGCGCGTGTCGGGCAACAGACCGACCGGCCGGCCGCATTCCAGACATTGGGCGTTCTCGAAGTAAAGGGGGTTGCCACAGGCACAGCGAAAAGATTTCATGAATGAGACTTTACACCTCTTCGGGAGAGGCATGGTTTGTCGGGGCTGTCATAACGCTGACCGGATCAATGATTGGCCGTTGATCCGCACCCTTCACGCCCCCGCCGGGTTTAATTGCACCATGCGTATTCCGGCAAACCAGCCCAATATTTCATTCAAACCGATCACGTGCTGTCTCGGTGCGGCCAGTTTGAGTCACTCAAAATCCGGATTGATCGTCTGCTTGGTGGCGGACTGCCGAGGCTGGAGCGGGCGAAGGGAGTCGAGCCCTCATTCCGTCTGATCGATCCTTGATATAAAAAATCCCCGCAAGCCATTTGGCATTGCGGGGATTTTTATCAAGGAAAGTGAACCGATAGTTGCCGGTCAACTTTTCCTGTCAGCTTTCGTTTATTTGAGGCCGTCCAGGGACTGACCCGGAAAGCGGGTTTTGTAAATAAGTTCAGCTTCTTCCATCATCTTTTGCCCCTCGGCAATCATGCGCTCTCCTTGCTTAACGCGATCATCGCCTTTCGCAATAGTGCTCTTGCCTTCTGCGATGACGCTTTCGCCAATGGCAACCTGCCTATTTCCCTCTTTCCATTTATCAGCCAGCTCCTTGGTGCCTTTGGACTGCTCAACCATTAGCTGGCCGACCGTGGGAGGCTGCTGGGAAGCACACCCCGCCGCCATTGCAGCAAACAAACCAACTAGCAAAATACTTGTGGACTTCGATTTCATGCCTAACTCCTAAAAAATGGTTGAAAAAATATTGGTCTGATTATATTGAGTAAAGCAAAAATACGCTCAAAACGTGCCATTTTAACAACAACCATCATCGTGATTTGAACTCAAAGTGCGATTCCGATTAAACGGCTGAGTGAGTAAGATGGGTAATCCCCTGTTTCTAGCAGTCGCCAGAAGTGGAGTCAAACGGCGGCGGATATCAATTTCTACATGTAATGTTTGAACCCGTACAATGTTTCTGGTGTCGTCTTGAGGGGGGGCGGTTCGTGAAGCCGCCTCAATAGAACGCTGTTTTTATAGGGTTTGTTCGGCCTCCCGCGCTGTCTTACATAGCCGCGGCAAGTCGGCCTCAACATCCTTCAACCTTCATCAGGCCGAATCAATAATGGCTGTTCTCAGCCCAAGGAAACGCATGGCCGACCCGCAACGTGACGCACGCCACACGGCCCGCATGGCGCGTAAAAAAGCCGTCATCGATGCGGCCATCGCCGCCGCCACCGACGAGCGCGGGCTGCTGATCGTCATCACCGGCAACGGCAAGGGCAAGAGCACCTCGGCGTTTGGCACCATGGCGCGCGCGCTGGGCCATGGCATGAAAGTCGGCGTCTGCCAGTTCATCAAGAGCCGCACCGATACCGGTGAAGAAGCATTTTTTGGCAGGCAGCCCGGCGTCGAATGGCACGTGCTCGGCGACGGCTTCACCTGGGACACGCAAAACCGCGAACAGGACATTGTCACCGCCGAACGCGGCTGGGCGGTGGCGCGCAGGATGCTGGCCGATCCGGCGTATCAACTGGTGGTGCTGGACGAGCTGACGTATCTGCTGAGCTACGGCTATCTCGACAGCGACGTCGTGCTGGATGCGCTGGCGCAGCGCCCGCCGATGCAGCATGTCATCGTCACCGGGCGCGCCGCGTCGGACGCGCTGATCGAACTGGCCGACACCGTGTCGATCATCGCCGACGAAAAACATGCCTACCGCGCCGGCATCAAGGCGCAACCCGGCATCGACCTGTAAGCGTCGCATCTGTAAGTGCTGCGGCCGGCGCGGCATAATCACGGGGTGCGTTCCCCATCCTATATCGGGCGCTTTGCCCCTTCTCCCACCGGCCCGCTGCACTTCGGCTCGCTTGTCGCCGCGTTGGCGAGTTGGCTCGACGCCCGCGCGGCCGGCGGGCAGTGGCGCGTGCGGATGGAAGACCTTGATCACCCGCGCTGCGAGCCCGGTGCGGCGGACACGATCCTGGCCCAGCTGGAGGCGCATGGCCTGCATTGGGATGGCGACGTGCTGGTTCAATCGCAGCGCGACGACGCCTATGCCGCCGCGCTGAATGCGCTGAAGGAGCAGGGTGCGGTCTTTCCTTGCGCCTGCACCCGCAGCCAGCTCGCGGCTGCGCCGCGCAATAATGAAGGCGAGACCATCTACCCTGGCACCTGCCGCAATGGCTTGCCGGCAGGACAGGTCGGCCGCGCCTGGCGGGTGCGCGTGCCGGATGTGAGCACCTACTTCCATGACCGCATCCACGGTGACCTGCAGCAGAACCTGGCGAGCGAAGTGGGCGATTTTGTCGTCAAGCGGGCCGACGGGCTGTTTGCCTACCAGCTCGCGGTGGTGGTGGACGATGCCTTTCAGGGCATCACCCATATCGTGCGCGGCGCCGATCTGCTGTGGAACACACCGCGCCAGATTCATCTGCACAATCTGCTTGGGCTGCCAACGCCCGTTTATGCACATGTGCCGCTCATCACCAATGCCGCCGGGCAGAAACTGTCCAAGCAGACGCTGGCGCCCGCCTTGCCGCAGCGTGGCTGCGGCGCTGTGCAGGCGCAGGCGCTCACCGTACTCGGCCACCCGCCGCCGGTTGAACTGGCAGGCGCTGAGCCGCACGAGCTTCTGGCGTGGGCAAGCACTCACTGGCAAATTGAAAACGTGCCCACGCAGCCAACATTTGCCAACCCCGGGTTCTGACCGGACAATCACCCTTCGCCCTTC
>CAYGMS010000309.1:0-3274 GCA_964350905.1 uncultured Thiobacillus sp.
TCGCGCGGCAGTGGTTGCGGGATGATCTCCAGTTCGTGCTTCTGTTCCAGCAGCAGTTGGGTCGGCGCCGGACCCGGCTCGCCGAAATAGTAGGGCGTGGAGGCGACCGTGACCTGGCCATCCTTTTCCTGCCGCGCAGTCACCCAGTAGTAATTACCGAGCTTGGGCAGCGCCTTGATGACGGTGCCTTTCGCTTCGATGGGGATCTTGCGGCGCGCATCGACAACGCTGGAATCCGGCGCAAAAACCTCGAAGAAATCCGCTTCGATGTTCTTTTCTGCCAGTCCCGTGCTCATGCGATCGCGTTCCCCGCGGCGCATCACCGGCGTGATGAGGGGGTGGCGGGTCCAGGGTTGTCCGTTCTGCCCCTTCCACCCGGAAACACCTTCCCTGGCCGGGATGGACTGACCATTGCCCGGCCGCGCATCTTCAGGGGCATGGCCGTCATGGCGCATGGCAGCCTGCTCCGGCTGTCCTGCCGCCTGAGCAGGCAAGGATAGTAGAAGACTCGTGGCCAGGCCCAGCCAGGATATGCAGTGTTTCATGCTTGCCTCTTATTTCTTGAAGTTGTAGCGATAGGTCAGCATCAGTGTCCGGGGTGCGGCGGCACTGTAGGTAACCTTGCCTGCGGTGTCCTTCTTGACCTCCATGGCGTAATGCTTGTCGAAAAGGTTGTCGGCATTGAGCGTCAGGCTATGACCGTGTTTTTCATAACCGACGGAAAGATGGGTCACCCAGTCCCAGCCTTCATATTTTTCGGTATTGGCATTGTCCAGCCAGTATTCGCCCCAGGTATTGGAAGACAGGCGCACCTTCCAGCCTGTGGGCGATGCCCAGCCAGCGAACAGGCCGTATTGCTGTTTCGGGATATAGGGCAGGGTCTTGCCGGCACGATCCTGATTCACGCCGCCCACCGGTTCGCTAAAGCTCGTGTAGGTGTAGTCGGTCAGCCCCAGATGCCCACCCAGTTCGAAGCCTGCGGGCAGATTCACGCTGCCGGCGAATTCGAAGCCCTTGCGTTGTGTTTCCCCGGCATTGACGTAACTGTTTACCCCGCCATTGGAAATCGTCACGATTTCCTCGTCCACGTCGTTGACATAGACGCTGGTGTCGAACTGCCAGTTCTGGTGCCGTCCCTTGAGGCCAATTTCGTGGTTGCGCGAGGTGGGGGCCTCCAGCGCCGGATTGCTGGAGAATTCGCTTTGCGAAGGCACCTGCCCCGCCTGGGCGAGGGTGCCGAACAGGTGCAGGCTGTTGGTCAGCTTGTAACTCGCGGCGAGCTTGGGCGAGGGCAGGCGGAAGGTTTTTTCGGAGTGGGTGATGCCTGCTCCGGCCCCATATGTTCCGGTCGCGTAGTTGTATGCCCAGATTTCGTTGTTGTCGTCCCTGAAGTCGATGACGTCGTAACGCATACCCAGGTCCACGATCCAGCGCTCGGTTGGCCGCCACGATTCCTGCAGATAGACGCCGGTGAGCAGGCTGGTGGCATCGTCGATCTCGGCGAGGCGGCCCCTGGCGTCAGAACAGGTAGCGATGATCCGCCCGGTGGCGACGGTCGAGTCGACGCAGGCGCCGCCACTCGTGGTGGTTTTCACCTGGCTGTACTGATATTTGCGCGAATCCGGCGTGCGCTCCTGACGCGCCGTAAATCCGCCCACCAGCGTACCTGAACCATGGCGCCACTGGCCTTCGATATCCGTGCCGAGGTTCGAGACCCATTTCTCCGACTCGTTGATGATGCCGGTCACCGGATGGTAGTGATACCAGGTGTTGTAGTAGAGGCGCGGCTTGAAGGTGAAGTCCCCACGCTCCATTTCGTATTTGGTATTGAGAAACCATACCTTGGAGTAGCGCCCGGAATGTTTCCAGGCTTCTGAGGTGGTGCTCTGCTCGCCTGTGGCGACGAACTGGTCGTACAGCGTCTTGTTCATCGAGCCGGGCAGTTGCGTGTTGGATTCGGAATAGGAGATTTCGCTCTCCAGGGTGGCGTTGTCGCCGATGGCCAGCCCGTGTTTGAGCGATGTCTGGGTGCTATCCGCCTTGTTCCAGTTGCGCCAGGCGTTGTCGGTCTGGCGATAGGTGGCCGTCAGTGCCAAAGCCTGGTCATCGAAATTCCTGCCATAGCGCAGGTGATAGTTCTGCGTATCTTCCGTTCCGGCGCCCAGCTTGAAATTGTTGGCGCTGTCGTCAAATACCGATTTCGAGAATATCTGGATGGCGCCACCGCTGCTGCCCGCGGCGAACAGATTGCCTGGGCCTTTGGCAACCTCGATGCGTTCAATGTCCTGGGTGTCAATGAAATCCAGCCTGGTGAAACTGTCCGGGTCGGATAGCGGTACCCCGTCGCGCAACACCATGATTTCACGGATGCCGTAGGGTGCCTTCAGGCCCGCGCCGCGGATGATGAGACGTGCGTCGGAACCGCCGTTCTTGCTGTCAATGAACACGCCGGGTATGCCTTCCAGCGCTTCCTTGATGTTGAACATCTTCTTTTCCTGCAGGACCTTCTTGCCCACCACGCTGATCGCCTGCGGTACTTCTGCGGTGGCCCGTGCTTCGCGCGTGGCGGTCACGCTTACTTCATCCATTACCTGTGGGGTGCCGAGATCCGGGTCGGCCCAAACATTTCCCATGCTTCCGGCACACAGGGCCGCGACGATGCGGCTGAGTGGTTTTGTAGCTAGCATTATTTACTCCCTTATAAGGGACATCCTGCTATTCAGATGCCCATATCCACAACTTATGTGGCCGGAATGTTAAATGTGGGAAACTCTGAAAACAATGTGACAAGTTGTCGCGGACGGGGCCGGCGGGATATGCTGTTGGTGGTTGAATTCAGCAATAAGCCACTGTTTCTGAAGGGGTTGATTTTCCAGAGGGAGCAGGGCGCCGCTCCGTAGCCTGGTAGGTTGATACCACGAATGCAAGCATGCTCTCGCCCGTGCGAGGAAGCTCACGTGGGCGGGTAGCGGCTGCGCACCAGGGGCTGCGCAGCCAGTGCTTCGGGCTGCAGGGTGACATGCTGAATCCCGTGCTGCGCGTCCATCATTTGACGGTCAGCGCCTTCGAACTCGATGCTGTCGGTGCGACACTTTTTAGTGAGGATCACGGCAGTCGATTCGAGGTCTGTATTGCGTGCCTGGTACCCATGGACTCACACAAGTCAAAAGCAGATTGGTGCCATCCATGGGTGAAATAACGCACGATCAGAAGGTGTATTTCGCACCCACTTCGAATGCCCGTTCGGGACCAGCGTAGATGCCCTGACGTAGAC
>CAYGMS010000310.1:0-3260 GCA_964350905.1 uncultured Thiobacillus sp.
GTTCCAGGGGCAGGTGAAGGAAAAGCTCAACTCCCGTGAGGCGGTCAAGCTCGTGTCGACCATGATCCGCGATCCCTTCGAAGTCTGGCTCAATGGCCACGTGGAGTATGGCAAAGCCATCGCCGAGATGGCGGCCAAGGCCGCGGCGACCCGTCTCAAATCCGCTCAGAAAACCGAGAAGCGGAAAACCTCCGGGGTCGCTGTCCTGCCCGGCAAGCTTTCGGACGCCGCAACGGACGACCCGATGATTCGTGAGCTATTCCTCGTCGAGGGGGATTCCGCCGGCGGCAGTGCGAAACAGGCACGGGACCGTGAAACCCAGGCCATCCTGCCTTTGCGGGGCAAGGTGATGAACTCATGGGAAACCGACCCCAACGCGCTCTACGCCAACAAGGAAATCCACGACATCGCGGTCGCGCTCGGGGTCGAGCGGCATAAACTGGGCGACCATCCGGACCTCAGCGGCCTGCGCTACCACAAGGTCGTGATCATGACCGATGCCGACGTCGACGGCGCGCACATTTCCACCCTGCTGCTGACCCTCTTCTTCCGGCATTTTTCGAAACTGGTCGAGCTGGGGCACATCTATGTGGCGCAGCCGCCGCTCTACCGGGTGGACGCGCCGGCCAAGGGCAAGAAGCCGGCGCGACGCCAGTACGCGCTTGATGACGGCGAGCTGACGGCCATCAAGGACCGTCTCCTGCTGGACGGCTTCAAGCCGGAAGCCATCGAGGTCGGTCGCTTCAAGGGCCTGGGCGAGATGAACCCGTCCCAGCTTCGTGAAACCGCCATGGACCCGGCCACCCGGCGTGTCCTGCCCGTGCTTGCCACAGCCGACGAAATGCACGAGGCGCTGAAGCTGTTCGACATGCTGATGGGCAAGAGTGCGGCCGGTGATCGGCGCGACTGGATGGAAGCCAAGGGCAATCTGGTGGAGGCTGACGTATGACCAAGTCAGTTGAAGTTCACACCCTGGACCTGTTCGACAACCCGGATGAAATGGCTTCTCCGTCCACGCCGCCCCCCCCGCCGTCTTCCGGTGACGACGGTGTGAGTGGTGAAGACGGGCTGCCACTGGGCATTTATGCCGAGCGCTGCTACCTCGCCTACGCGATGAGCGTGGTGAAGGGCCGTGCGCTGCCCTACGTCGAGGACGGCATGAAGCCGGTTCAACGCCGCATCCTCTACTCCATGCGTGAGATGGGGCTGACGTCCAGCACCAAGCACGTCAAGTCTGCCCGGGTGGTGGGCGACGTAATCGGCAAGCTCCATCCGCACGGCGACCAGTCGGTCTATGACGCCATGGTCCGCATGGCGCAGGGCTTCACCCTGCGCTATCCGCTGATCGACGGCCAGGGCAACTTCGGCTCGCGCGATGGCGACGGCGCGGCCGCGATGCGCTACACCGAAAGCCGCCTCACCCCCGTCGCCGAACTGCTGCTGTCGGAGATCGACATGGGCACGGTGGACTTCGTGCCCAACTACGACGGCGCCTTTCGGGAACCCGCCCTGCTTCCTGCCCGGCTGCCGATGCTGCTGGCCAACGGGGCGTCCGGCATCGCCGTCGGCATGGCCACCGAGATTCCCTCCCACAACCTGCGCGAACTCGGTTCTGCGGCCATCGCCATCCTGAAAAAACCCGGGATCAGCCTCGACGCCATGCTGGCGCATGTGCCCGGCCCCGATTTTCCCGGCGGCGGGCGGATCATCACTTCTTCCGCAGATCTTCGCGCGGTCTATGAGTCGGGTCGAGGCAGTGTGCGCGTGCGTGCGCAATGGACAGTAGAGCAACTTGCCCGCGGCCAATGGCGCATCGTGGTCACTGAACTGCCGCCTGGCGTGTCCACGGCCCAGGTATTGACCCAGATCGAGGCGCTGGCCAACCCGCAACCCAAGACCGGCAAGAAGGAACTGTCGCCAGAACAGAAGAACCTCAAGCAGGCGATCCTTGCGCTACTGGACAGCACACGCGACGAATCGGACGAGAAAAATCCGGTTCGCCTGATCCTGGAACCCAGCTCACGCAACCATGATCCCGAGACTTTCATGCGTTTCTTCCTGGCCCAGACCAGTCTGGAAACCAATGTGCCGGTCAACCTGACGGTGATCGGCCGGGATGGCCGTCCCGGCCAGAAGGGGCTGGTGGTGTTGATCGCCGAATGGGCGGGCTTCCGGGTCGACACCGTACGCCGCCGCAGCCAGCATCGGCTCGAAGTCGTGAACCGGCGCGTCCACATCCTGGAAGGCCGACTGACCGTCCTGCTGAACATCGACGAGGTGATCCGGGTCATTCGTGAGTCGGACGATCCGAAGTCTGACCTGATGGCCGCATTTGACCTCTCCGAAGTGCAGGCCGATGACATCCTGGACATTCGCCTGCGCCAACTCGCCCGGCTTGAATCCATCAAGATCGAGAAGGAATTGAAGGAATTGTTGAGCGAACGCGACGAACTCAACCGCATCCTGGGCGACGGCCATGCCCTGACGTCTCTGGTCATCGACGAGATCCGCGCCGACATGAAAAAATACGGCGATGACCGCCGCACCCGCATCGAGGCCGCGCAGTCGGTGACCGCCTCGACGACGAACGAAGCGTCCATCGTCGACGAAGCGGTAACCGTCATCGTGTCACTGAATGGCTGGCTGCGCACCCGCCAAGGCCATGGCGTCGACCGCGCGTCCATCCAGTACAAGGCGGGCGATGGCGAAATGGCGGTCATCGAAACCCGGACGGTGCATCCGCTCATCCTCATGGACAGCAGCGGCCGCACGTATACGCTACGCATCTCCGACTTGCCCTCCGGCCGCGGCGATGGGGTTCCGTTCACCAGTCTGGTTGATCTGGCCAAGGGCGCGAAACTGATTCATGCCCTTTCGGCGCCGCCAGAATCCCGCTGGCTGGTATCAAGCACGGTGGGCTACGGGTTCATTGCCAGGTGTGCCGACATGGTGTCCCGGCAACGGGCTGGCAAGGCGTTCATGACGGTCGAGGACGGCCAGATTCCCCTGCCCCCGGCCCCGACAACGGGCGACTGGGTTGCGGTTGCGGCAAGCAACGGCAAGGCCCTGGTGTTCCCCATCGAAGAAGTCAAGGAAGGCACCGGCGGCAAGGGCGTGCAGCTGATCAAGCTCGACGAGGGTGAAAAGATGACGGCGCTGACCGTATTCGACGGCCAGACCCTGATGGTGGAAGGCGCCGGAAAGGGCAAACGCAGCGGCAGGCTGAAACTTTCGGGCGAGAACCTGGCGCGCTACCGGAC
>CAYGMS010000311.1:0-3257 GCA_964350905.1 uncultured Thiobacillus sp.
GCATCCTGCGCGCTTCACCTTTTCCGGCATTGGGGTGTATCACCGCGCGCTGTTTGCGCAGACTGAAGCCGGGGTGAAAGCGCCGCTTGCGCCCTTGTTGCGTCAGGCGATCGATGCCGGGCGGGCCAGCGGCGAACACTATGACGGGCGCTGGATTGATGTCGGGACACCCGAGCGCCTGCAACAACTTGATGAGAGCTTACGCAACCATGTTTGACTTTGACGCCCGGAACCACGTTCAGCGACGCGCCCGTCTTGCCACCGCGCTCGGCGATGTCGTGGCCATCGTCGCCACGGCGCCGGAGGTGCCACGCAATCGTGACAGCCACTATCCGTATCGGCACGACAGTTACTTCTACTGGCTGACCGGTTTTAACGAACCCGAGGCAGTGGTGGTTATGGTGGGTGGCGACAAGCCTGAGTCCATCCTGTTCTGCCGTGACAAGGACGAGACGCGCGAGATCTGGGACGGCTTTCGTTATGGTCCGGCGGCGGCGCAGGCACATTTTGGTTTCGACGCGGCTTATTCGATCACGGAACTGGATGCCAGACTGCCCGACCTGATGGGCAATCGCGAACGCCTGGCCTATGCGGTTGGGCAGGATCCGGCGTGGGATGCGCGTGTGATCGGCTGGCTCAATGCGGTGCGCGCCAAGTCGCGGCAGGGTGTGATGGCACCGGGCGAGATCGTCGATGTGCGCCACGTGCTCGATGAAATGCGCCTGATCAAGGATGCGCATGAACTGGCCTTGATGCGTCGTGCGGCTGAGATTTCCTCGGGTGCGCATCGTGCCGCCATGCGTGTCACCCGGCCCGGCGGTCACGAATACGAGGTCGAGGCGGAGCTGTTGTCCGCTTTTCGTCGCGGCGGGGCCGAGGCGCCTGCCTACAATTCCATCGTGGCGAGTGGCGCCAACGCCTGCGTGCTGCACTACGTATTCAACAACAAGCCGCTACGCGATGGCGATCTGATCTTGATCGACGCGGCGGCCGAGTTCGGCAGTTATGCGGCCGATATCACCCGTACCTTTCCGGTCAACGGCCGCTTCTCGGCGGCGCAGAAGGATGTCTACGAACTGGTGCTGGCGGCGCAGACCGCGGCCATCGGCGAAGTGCGTCCGGGCAGCACCTGGAATGCGCCGCATGAGGCGGCGGTGCAGGTGCTGACACAGGGCATGGTTGATCTGAAATTGCTTGAGGGCAGTGTGGACGGCTTGATCGAATCCAGTGCCTATGACCGCTTTTACATGCACAAAACGGGTCACTGGCTGGGGCTCGATGTGCACGATGCCGGCGAATACAAGATCAATGGCGAGTGGCGGCCGCTGCAGGCGGGCATGACCCTGACGGTCGAGCCCGGTCTTTACATTCGCCCAGCGGACGATGTGCCGGAAGCACTGTGGAATATCGGTATCCGCATCGAGGACGATGTGGTGGTGACCGAATCCGGTTGCGAGGTGCTGACCACTCCCCCCAAATCGGTCGCCGAGATCGAGGAATGGATGCAAGGGTGAGCAGCGTTCTGATCGTTGGCGCCGGCCCGGTGGGGGCGGTGTGCGCGCTGGCCCTGCAGCAGCAGGGGGTGACTGCACAGGTACTGGAGGCGCAGCCGGAAGATGCGCGCGCCGACACCCGGATTCTCGCGCTGTCGCACGGTTCGCGCCTGATTCTCGAGCGCCTGGGCGTGTGGGATCGGCTCGAGGATGTGACGCCCATCACCCGTATCCATATCTCGCAGCGCGGCGCACTGGGTGTGGCGCGCTTGTCGGCTGAAGAGGTCAAGGTGCCGGCGCTGGGGTATGTGCTGCCCTATGCCACGTTGACCGCGGCGCTGAAGCAGGCTCTGGCCGATGCCGGGATTGCGTTTGAGTATGGCGTGGCGGTGGAACGCATCGAATCCGATGCAGGCGCGGCCACGCTGCACACCGCGACCGGCCGCAGCGTGTCGGCACCGCTGGTGGTGGTGGCTGACGGCGGGCGCGGAGAATCCGCGCCGGACCCGAAAATTTCACGCGACTACGCGCAGATGGCGGTGGTATGCGAAGTGCAGACTGAGTTGCCGCACGCGAATCAGGCTTACGAGCGTTTTACCCCGGAAGGCCCGGCGGCACTGCTGCCGAAAGACGACCGCTACGCTTTGGTATGGACTGCAGACAACGCCGATGCCGAGCGCATTGCCGCACTGTCCGATGCAGATTTTCTGACCGCGCTGTATCAGCATTTTGGTGGACGGCAAGGGTGCTTCACCGCGGCCAGTCCGCGTAAAACCTTCCCGCTCAAACTGGCCTATGTTGGCAGCGAGGCCGCCGACCGCGTGGTGCGCATCGGCAACGCCGCGCAGACCTTGCACCCGGTGGCGGGGCAGGGATTCAATATCGGGCTGCGCGATGCCTGGGAACTGGCGGCCTTGTGCGCGGATGCCCCCGTTGATGAAATTGGCAGCACCGCCATGCTGCGCGCCTATGCACGGGGGCGGCGCGTGGATGTGCTGGGCGGTGTCGGTTTCACCGAATTTTTGCTGCGTACCTTTTCCAATGACATCGGCCCATTGCGCCATGCGCGCGGGCTGGGTTTGCTGGCACTCGAAGTGTTCCCGCCACTGAAAAATTTCGTCGCGCGGCGCATGATGTTCGGAGCACGCGGATGAGCAGCACACGTTATCAAGTCATCATTGTCGGCGCCGGGCTGGTAGGGGCGGCGGCGGCAGTGGCGCTGGGCCGTCAAGGGCTGCAGGTGGCGCTGGTCGAGCGTCAGCCGCCGCAGGTTCCGGATGACATCTGGGATACCCGCGTCTATGCCATCAGTCCTGCCAGCCAGCGTTTTCTCGAGCGCCTGGGTGCCTGGCAGCTTATGGATTCCGGCCGGGTTCAGCCCGTTTACCGCATGGACGTGGCGGGCGATGCCGGCGGTGCAGTCCGGCTCGATGCCTATGCGTCTGGCGTGTCGCATCTGGCTGCCATCGTCGAAAGCGGGCGGCTGCAGCATGCCTTGTGGCAGGCCCTGCAGGCAGACGGCAACGTGAGCGTGTATTGCCCGGCCGCAATCGAAGCCATCGAATGGGCCGAGCCGTATTCCAGCGTGAGGCTGTCCGGTGGCGACACGCTGGAAGCCGAATTGATTGTTGGCGCGGACGGTGCAGCGTCGCGGGTTCGCGAATGGGCGGGTCTCGGCTCGACGCTGACGCCCTATGGCCAGAGCGGCGTGGTGGCAAACTTCGAATGCGAGCGCCCGCACCGCGGCACCGCATTTCAGTGGTT
>CAYGMS010000312.1:0-3256 GCA_964350905.1 uncultured Thiobacillus sp.
GGACATACCCCCGCAGCCGGCCACTGATCGGAAAACTCCAGTCCACCTGCACCGCACCACGATTGGATGAGCCTTTCAGGTTATTGCGCAGCAATACAGAGTAAGTGTGGCCGCCGTCCTTGTAGGCCGCCAGCAGATCGCCGCTGCCCATGTAGTCTTCAATATCCGGATTGTCGTCAGTCGCTGTGCTTTCCGGGATGCGGTACCACGGCCTGACCAGCAGCGAAAAATTGCCGCGCTCGAACCCCCACTGCGCATAAACCCGGTTCCAGCTGCGCGACAGGCCTTCCGGACGGCCGTTGGACTGGTGCACCAGACCCAGGTTGACAAAACGCCCGCGCAAGCCCGCCAGGCTGTAGTCGGTGCGAAACACCAGCATCGCCTCCGGCTCATAATTGGTCTCCCGGAACGACGCGGAAATGCTGCTGTTGTAGGCCTGCCAGTAAGACGTCCCAGTGAAACCCATCCACAAATCGGCATGGTCACTGAACACGCCTTCAATCGCCTTGACCTTGAAGCTCAATTGCAGCTTGGCTTCAACCGGATCCAGGTTTTGATCAGGTTGCAGTAGACTCCCCTGCAACGGGGTATTGTTGGGCGAGTCGCTGTATTTTGCCGGCAGAACGAAATTGGGGCCGTGCGGCCTGAGCTGGAAGGTGCCCTGCTTGGCCACGTCGTCCAGTTCCCAATGGCGCGACAAGGCTGAAACCTTTTCCGGAGCCACTACCGGAGCCACTACCGGAGCCACTACCGGAGCCACTACCGGAGTCACCAGGCCCAGTGCCGTTTCCTGCGGCACGGATTGTGACGGGGGCGTGTCCGGACTGGCCAGCCGATCGAAGCAGGCCAGCCGCCGGTCATCCTGCTTGATGGCTGAACAGGTTTCGAGACTGGCAAGCGGAGCAGCCTCGGCGACGTATCCCTGCATGGCGCCAAGCAGACCGCCCCACATGAATATCGCTGCAGAGCTGCGGAGACGGCACTTGATCGACTTCATTTCTGGATCCTTCTGAAACCATTATGCGTGCCGGCACTGTGCCGGGACGCAGCCCGAGGCGTGACGCCGGCGAGTTGTCTGCGACTTACGCAACCAGCACACCAAATGGCGGTGGCAGCTTGAATGTTTCGGCCAGCGGAGCGGCTAGACAGGCGGAACGCTCTTGTAGAAATCCTGTAGCGCGGCAACCGCATCATCCGCGCTGTCCACGATCGTAAAGAGATCGAGATCAGGCCGGGCGATCACCCCCTCCTCCACCAGGAATTCGAAGTCGATCGCCCGCCGCCAGAATGGCTCGCCGACCAGAACAATCGGCATCCGCTCGACCTTGCCCGTCTGCACCAGCGTCAGCGTCTCGAAAAGCTCGTCGAGCGTGCCATAACCGCCTGGAAAAACCACCAGTGCCTTGGCCCGCAACAGAAAATGCATCTTGCGCATACCAAAGTAGCGGAATTGGAAACACAGTTCCGGGCTGATGAACGGGTTGGGCACCTGCTCGTGCGGCAGCGTGATATTGAGGCCGATGCTGCGCGCGCCGGCCTCGTAGGCCCCGCGATTGGCCGCCTCCATAATCCCTGGCCCGCCGCCGGTCACGACCACGAAATCGCGGCGGTGCTGCTGCTGAAAATGACGCGAGACAATGTCGGCGAAACGTCGTGCCTCATCGTAGTAGCGCGCGTATTCCACCTGCTTGCGGGCGCGTGCGATTTCTGCCGCCCGCGCCGGATCGCCAGACTGCCCGCCTGCGCCCTGTTCCAGTGCATCCAGCTGCGCCCGCGCCTGCGCCGGCGACAGCAGGCGGGCGCTGCCAAACACGACGATGGTGGACTCGATGTTGTGCTGGCGCAGGTAGCGTTCGGGCTTCAACAGCTCCAGTTGCAGCCGCACCGACCGCAGATCGTCGCTGGCCAGGAAATCCGGGTCCTCATTGGCAAGCCGATAGGAAGGGCTCTCGTTGATTGCCTGCTGCAGCGCCGCGCGTTCGCTATCGGAAACTGTGTCACCGGCGCTGGCAGGATCTCGGTCTGTACTCATGATCGTTCCCCGTCACCATCCAGACGCAGCCCGGGCGCAGAATCACGCAGGTAAGTCAGGATAAAACCGTAACCCATGAATGCAGCAGGAAACAGGAAACCCGCCGTGATGTTTTTCTTGCCTTGCATGTTGCTCTCCTTGTCAGGTTGCTGATTAATTCGTCACCCCGGCGAAAGCCAGGGTTCAGCGCCTTGATTTAAGGAAACGCTGAACAAGTTGGTTTGCTGTGTGGTTCGACAAGCCTGTCCTGAGCTACGCCGAAGGGCTCACCACGAGCGAAATCAATTACTTGCCGTTCGTCCTGAGCCTGTCGAAGGACTTGTTCAACGCATTCTTAAGCCGCTTGTTGCAAGGAGGCTGGATGAAAACAATGGCAATTGGGCTGGTGTTGATGCTGGGCGGATGTGCATCGCTTGAGTCGGCTGACCCTGCATCACCATATTATGCCTATTCATCAGGTTGGGTTGTTCGCCTGAACCGATCTTTGGATATTCCTCCTGACGCTGCGACCGTGCGTTTGCAATATGGCCGCATTGTGCCGCGCAACAGCGTGCAGGAGCACGATCCCTTCTGCGTGGTGGAACTTGATACCGTAAGCAGTCAAATGCAGACGCTGCAGCCGGGACGCTTTGAGGTGTGGCAGGTGACACGCAGCGTCAGCTTTATCGCGGCGGCATCTTCGCCCTTTATCAAGACCAGGGTTTCGGGCAACGATGACAGTCCGACATTCCTGTATTTCAAGACCGAGTACCGATTGCGCGATAGTTCACAACCCAATCTTCGTGGCATGACGTGTGCCTGGAATCAGATGGCGCCCGGCAATCGAGCGTTGATGCGACATCTCACGCTGGATGAAATCCGCCAGGCATTGGGTGGCTGGATGACGCTGCTGGCACCCGGGGCGAAAAATGAAACCCTCTGACACACGCATTCCACCCGGTACACGGGTCAGGCTGTCGGATTGGGACGCAGACGACCGCGCCATTATTGGCAAGAAAAAAAATGATGCGCGTGGGCG
The DNA here is from genome assembly GCA_964350905.1 of uncultured Thiobacillus sp. Lineage (GTDB taxonomy): Bacteria > Pseudomonadota > Gammaproteobacteria > Burkholderiales > Thiobacillaceae > Thiobacillus. The sequence continues at coordinate 3,051 of CAYGMS010000312.1, forward strand.
GCTGGATGAATACCGTGCGCGGCTGGAAACCTTGCAGGAGCTGCTATACGCCGAAGGCAAGAACAGGATCCTGATCGTGTTGCAGGCGATGGATACGGCAGGCAAGGATTCCACCATTCGCCATGTGTTCCAAGAAGTCGATCCGCTGGGAGTCAGGGTGGCGAGTTTCAAGGCGCCGACGCAACCCGAACTGGCGCGTGATTATC
>CAYGMS010000313.1:0-3245 GCA_964350905.1 uncultured Thiobacillus sp.
TCGTAGGCAAGCTCGAATTCGCGCACTATAGAGAACAACTGTTCACTGCGCGGCGGATAGGTCGGTTCGGTTTGCTGGAGCACCGAAATCAGCTGACGCTGGTTGACCAGGTCGACATAACGCCGCAGCGGCGACGATGACCAGGTGTATTGGTCGACGCCGAGGCCGACATGCGGATCGGGCGAGGTCGTCATTCGCGTTTTGCCGCCCGATTGCGCCCGATAGATACCGGGTACCTTGTTTTCCGCCAGCCAGCCGCCCCAGTGGGTGTTGGCAAAAATCATGAACTCCGACACCACCTTGTCGATGGGGCTGCCGCGTTTGCGCGGCACGATGCTGATGCGCTCGCCATCGACCTTGAAGGTGTAGTCGACGCGGTCCACCGTGTCGGCCTTGCCGCGCCCCGCTTCGAGCACGGCGGCAAAATCATGCAGCCACTCGAGCTCGCGGCGGTAGGGGTAGTCGGGCACATCCGGGTTGCGCAGGGTGTCGGCGTTGAATTCGGCTTCCAGCAATTCGTGGCGCAGGTTGTCGGCGATATGCACTATTTCGAGTTTGGTTTCGGTGCCGAGCACGCGCAGGTCGGGCGCCACGTCCACGTACAGCGACAGCGCCGGGCAGTCATGGGTTTCGCCCAAGGTGTAATGGTGAATCAGTGCGTCCGGCAGCATGGTGATCTTGTTGCCGGGAAAATACACGGTCGACAACCGTTCGCGTGCCACGCGGTCGAGTTCCGAGCCGGGTGCAATACCCAGCGCGGGCGCAGCGATGTGGATGCCGAGCCGGATGGTGTCGTCGTCCAGCCATTGCACCGACAGCGCATCGTCGATTTCGGTCGTCGCTTCGTCGTCCACGGAAAACGCGCGTACCGTACTTTTGGGCAGCTCGGGTGGGTCGCTTGGATTCAAAGCGGCGGGCTCGGTGATCTCGGCAAAGCCGGTGCCGCGCGGGAAATGTTCCAGCAGGAAACTGGCCTGGTGAAATTCGAGTGTGGACGGGATCGCGCCGCAGCGTTCAATCAGTCGCAGCGGTGACAGGCCGGTGGCCACAGCCGCGTCTTCCAGTGCCTTGTATTCCAGGGTGTTCTTGTCGGGTGCAATCAGGATGCGCGGGATCAGCGAGGTGTATTCCTCAGGCAGCCGGAATGCTGCCAGTTCTTCTGCCAGTTTTGCCTGCCGCTCGGCCGCCAGCCGCTTCTTCTCCAGCCCGGCCTTGGCAGCGGCCAGCGTTTCAGCGGGGGCGGGGCGGTAGCGGCCTTTGCCTTTCTTGTGGAAATAAATCGGCGAACCATGCAGTTTCAACAGCAGCGCCACGGATTCGGCCGGTCGCGGGGTGTGGCCGTAGTATTCCTGGGCCAGTTGTTCAAAGCCGAATTCATCCGCACCCGCGGCTTCCCACAAAAAATCGGCGTCGAGGTCCGCTGCAAGCGTCTCGGCTTCGGCCATGACCTCAACTGCAGCGGGCGCGTCAAAGCGCAGCAGCAGGTTGGCCGCCTTGATCTTGCTGCGTTTGCCCGAAGCGGTTTCAACCTGCGCGGTGGCGTCGGTTTCGGACAGGATCGAGCCGGCCTTGAAGTGGCCGTCTTCTTCAAAAATGACGTGCATGAAATTAGTGTCCTGACCCGTAAATTCGTGACATCAAAAAGCCAGGTTCGCTCCCATCCTTTGTCGCCCGGTTCGCCCGGTTCGCCGGGTGTTCAACCCGGCTGCATCTGGCTTCGCGGCTGGAAACGAACCTGACATTTTGATTGTGCAGAAACATGTTTGATGTCGCCCTGTTCGTCACGAATTGACGGGACAGGGCACTAGAAATCCAGAATGGTTTGAAAGTGGCGCTCGAACCCGGCAAAGCCATGGTCGCCGCCGTCTTCGATGATTTGCGTGGCCCCCGCATAGTAGGCCACTGCATCGCGGTAATCGAGCACCGCGTCGCCGGTTTGCGCCAGCAGAAGATAGTGCTCGGGCCGGGCAATGGCCTGGATGTCCATCGCGGCGAGTTCGGCCAGATGCTGCGCGGTGAACACCCACTTCTCGCCACTGTGCCAGTTGGTCTGCGGGCCGAGGGCGCTCCGCAGCAAGGCATGGGCATGTACCGCCGGGTTGACCAGCACGGCTTTCCAGCCGTGTTTTTCCGCCAGATGGGTGGCGTAGAAGCCGCCGAGCGAACTGCCGACCAGCGTGACCGAGGCCTGGCTGTGGGCCAGTTCGGCCTCGACGTGGGCGATGGCCTCAGCCGGGCTATTGGGCAGCTGAGGGCAGAAATAGTCCGCCTGCCGTCCGAGGCTGGCCATGTACTCACCGAGCACTTTGGCCTTGCCTGAAGCGGGGGAAGAGTTGAAGCCGTGAAGATAGACAATCATCTCTGAATTTTACCGGGGTGGGCGGGATTCCTGAAATGGGGAGCGCTGCAGCCGGGACAGGCGTGTAAAAACCGCACGGGACGTGTCGTTGAGTGCAAGCATGCGGGCGTGTGGCAAACTCGCCAGTAAAGTTTGTGTTTAACTGTACGCTAAAGCCTTAATAAATATATGGTTATATACGCGTGAGAAAGTCTCCAGTGAATTCATGAAGAGATCCCGCCACCTTTGTCCCCCCGGCCGTTTTCCGCTATGAGCCCCCGCCAACTCATCAATCTCTCAATTGTGGGCCTGACCCTGTTCGTGGTGGGTTTGTCAGGCGTCATGGCATGGCAGTCTTATCAGGACTATCGCGCCAACCAGCAGATGGTGCTTGCCGACACTATGTCCGATCAGCTGATCCGTGCAGCCGGTATCACTGCGACAGAACGCGGCCTGACTTCTGCTGTGCTGGGTATGGGGCGGCAGGCTTCACCCGATATCCGGGGCAGGATAGGCGAACTGCGCCAGCGGGGTGATGTCGCCTGGCAGGCCGCGCTGACGTCGGCCGAGGCGCTGAAAGCCGCGGGTATTAATCACGGCTTTCCTGTCGCCATCGATGTGGCGAAGCAGGCTCAGCATAGTTTGCTGGACGCGCGCGAACAGGTCGACCGCTGTCTGGCCGAACCGGCGGACTGTGCCATTAGTGGACCGGAATGGATCAAGGTCAGCAGCACGCTGATCGCGGAAGCTTCACGGCTGCGGGAGGATGTCTTTCTGAGGGTCGAGTCGCCGCGCCATGTGGCACTGCTGGATCGCACCATGAAGCGCTGGGCCGCAGTGGCGAGCGAAAACGCGGGTCTCGAGCGCGGCATCCTGGCGTGGCATATTGGCGCGCGCCAGCCGCTAC
>CAYGMS010000314.1:0-3226 GCA_964350905.1 uncultured Thiobacillus sp.
TGCCGAACGCATTGGCCAGACGAAAAATCCATTGCATGCCATCCGCCACCGCCGTCCCGCTCGGCGTGGTGACGCAGAATGCCATCGCCTCGGGGCCGTCCTGCGCGGCGATCTGGCGCATCGCTGTGGCCGTGGTGTGCAGCGCCTCGTCCCAGCCGATGCGCTGCCAGCCAGGATCGGCGCTGCCTTTGGGATTGCTGCGTTTGAGCGGGGTGAGAATCCGGTCCGGGTGCTTGAGCAGGTCAACCGCCGCATAGGCCTTGCTGCACAAACGCTTGCCCGTGGGATGGGCAGGATTGGGCGCAACCGCCGTCAACTCGCCACCCTCCACCGTATAAATGCAGCCACAGCGGGAAATGCAGAGCGGGCAGTAGGACGATATCCGGGTCACATCAGGCTCTGCTGCGCTTAAGCGATCCGTTTACAGCCATGCGCCAGTTCCACCAGATGCGGCAGCAGTTCGGAGTGCCTTTGCACGTGGAAAATGAAACGCGGCACGTCGCGCTCGGTCGTCTGCGCCATGAAGGGCTCGCCCCAGAAGCTGAGCAGCGCCTCGGATCCTCCGCTCAACTGGTTGTCGGCCAGGATAAAGGAGACCGTCTTGCTCAAATTGCACCAGCGCGGTTCCCTGACTTTCGTGCTGTCACCACAGGCAGCAAGCTTGGGCTGGATGGCCTGCTGCCATAATTCTTTCTGGCTTTCATCGAGAACGAACTGGATCGAGGTGACCAGCGGATTGTCCACCGCTGGGCGTAGCAGTGCGTCGAACAACGGCTGTGGCTTATACATCGACAGGCAGACGTTGAACCAGACCGTGTCGCCGCTCATGTGCCGAATGAAATGCTCGTTGGACGAGCGCAAGTGACGGGGGCCAACCAGAATCACCTCAGGCGGCTTGAGGTGATTCTGGATACGGCTGACCGCGTGTGCGGTGTGATCGACCTGCTCGGCGGTCAACTCGTTGCTGCGCGTGTGCCGCATGAAATTGATGAACAGCAGAGCCATCAAGGCAAGCACGATGGGCAGGATGACCGTCTCGTCCACCACATGCAGCAGGTGCAGCACGATTGCCGTGACTGCCGCCACGATGCCGGCGATTGCATCCCACTCAAGGCTGAGGAATTTTTTTACTTTCATCGGTGGCCTCACAACAAGTTGACGGCAACATTGCCGATTAACTCCCCTATATGGCAATGGCTGTTTGGGGGTAATGCTTGATCATTTCATTCTTTGTCTGGATGGGTCGATCCGTTTTCTGCTGCAGCGAGCAACGCCTGGTAGACGGCGAGATCGGTTGCTGAATGGCAGCAGAAGATCACTTCGCGGATGGCTGGGAATATCTGCACTGCGTCACGCACCGTCGCCACGGCAATCCGGGCCGCGCGTTTGATCGGATAGCCGTAGACGCCGGTGCTGATGCTGGGAAACGCCAGCGTGGCGAGGTTGTTTTGCGAGGCGACCTCGATCGCGCGCCGGTAGCATGAGGCCAGCAATTCCGCTTCTCCCCGTTCGCCGCCGTGCCAGATCGGGCCTACGATGTGGATCACGAAGCGGGCCGGCAGTTGGTAGCCTGACGTGAGCTTGGCATCACCCGTCTGGCAGCCGTCCAGCCGGCGGCATTCCGCGAACAATTGCGGCCCGGCCGCGCGATGAATCGCGCCGTCCACCCCGCCGCCGCCGAGCAGCGAGGGGTTGGCGGCATTGACGATGGCATCTACCGCGAGGGTCGTGATGTCAGCCTGGATGGCGCTCAGTGTGGCGGGCATGTTTCAACGGTCTCCCAGTCAAATTTGGCAGGTAGCTTCGGCAGTCGTGCGCACCAATGTTCCGTGCAGAAATCGTGGCCTGTTGCTTTTGTATTCGCTTATGCCGCCACGCGCAAGCTTCCGCGGCTGACACTCTCGCCATCACCGGGGCGCAGCGACCAGAACGACAGCGACGACAGCATCGTCAGCCCGCCCAGGGTCAGAAAAGCATAATGCAGCGCGCCCGTCACCGCCACGTGGTCGGTTTGCGGCAGGTCGCCCAGATACCAGCCGGCGACCAGCGACCCGCAGGCCAGCCCGAAGCTCATCGACATCTGCTGCATCGAACTGGAAATGGTGCTGGCCATGCTCGAATCGGGCGTGTCGATGTCGGCAAAAGCCATCGAATTCATGCTGGTGTATTGCAGCGAGTTGAAAAAGCCCATGGCCAGACCCAGCAACACGATCAGCCCGATCGGCGTCGCCGGGTTCACCAGCGAGAACAGGTTGACGAGAACCCCGATCATCACCGTATTCACGATCAGAATGCGCCGGTAGCCAAAGCGTGCCAGCACCCGCGAGGAGATGAACTTCATGAACATGGCGGCTGCTGCGGTTGGCATCATCAGCAGACCCGCCTGCCAGGCCGGCATGCCCAGGCCGAGCTGATAGAGCAGCGGCAGCAGAAACGGCATGCCACCCATTCCCAGACGTGTGATGAAGCCGCCCACCACCGCGACGCGAAACGTGCGCACCCGAAACAGCGCCAGCCGCAGCAGCGGATGCGGCGTCTGATTGGCATGCAGGAAATACGCGGCCAGCAGGCTGAGGCTGAGTGCCAGCAGCAGCGCGCCCGAGATCGCGTCGACCTGATGCTCGCCGAAAATTTCCAGCAGCCAGGAAAGCAAAGCCGCGCCGCTACCGAACAGCACCAGACCGACGATATCCAGCGGGCGTCGTGATTCGCCGCGGTAATCCGGCATGTAGCGATGCGCCAGCCACAGCGCCATCAGCCCCACCGGCACGTTGATGAAGAAGATGTAGTGCCATGAGAGCCAGTGCACGATCAGGCCGCCGACTGTGGGCCCGAGCATCGGCCCCATCAGCGCCGGGATGATGACGAAATTCATCGCCCGCAACAGTTCCGCTTTGGGAAAGGTGCGGATGATCGCTAGCCGACCCACCGGCATCATCATCGCCGCGCCCACGCCCTGCAGAATGCGTCCCGCCACCAGCATCGGCACGCTTTGCGCCAGGCCGCACAGGATCGAGGCAAAGGTGAAGATGCCAACCGCGATGCTGAACACGCGGCGCGTGCCGAACCGGTCCGCCATCCAGCCACTCACCGGAATGCACACCGCCAGGCTCAGGATGTAGCTGGTCACCACCGCCTTCAGGCTCAGCGGCGTCACCTGCAGACCGTCCGCGATCGCCGGCACCGCCGTGTTGACGATGGTGGTGTCGAGCCCCTCCATGAACAG
>CAYGMS010000315.1:0-3222 GCA_964350905.1 uncultured Thiobacillus sp.
CAAGAACAAAAAAATTTGTACCGATTGACGAGCCGGGTGTCGCCACCCGGAACCCACGAATTGTCCTTCATCTGTGCTCACAGAACCCTCTCACCCTGGTACGTTCAAATAGGCTGTTGCAGATCAAGCCATGCAGCATCCCGCCACGTTTCAAGCGATTGCAGCGAACTTGCTTCAAACCTTGAATCCAGGCGCTGTTGACCTAAGCTAAATAGACACAGGACCCATCATAAGGAGACTGATCATGCTGAACACTTCTACAGACATCAACAAACTGACCCAGGAGTCGGTAACCGATCCGAGCTTTCCCTATGCGCCATTTGATTGGGTGCGTGAGGATGCAATCAAAATTGCGCGTGAAGAGTCGCTTGAACTTACCGCAGATCACTGGGAAGCTATCCGCGCCATACAAAATTATTATGCCCACCATGAAGATGAATCAGTCATCAACCTGCGTGATCTGCATGACGCCCTGGACGAGCACTTCCATCAGCAAGGTGGCCTGAAATTTCTGTACACCCTGTTTCCGGGCGGGCCCATCGCACAAAGCTGTCGTCTCGCCGGATTAAAGGCGCCTTATATCGCTGCTGACCGCAGCTTTGGCAGCGTGGCCTGATCGGTTCGCTGGATGACAGAAGCCGGCCGCCTTGATAGTGCGGCGGGTCTGGCTGAACAGCTTTCGTGCGTGGGCCTGTAGCAGCTGCAGACAGACACGCTTGATCAAAGCACCAAATGCCCACATACTCGCTTCAAAGGCGGCCGGGTTCTTTCTGCTGCCCCTTGATAACGATTACATCGCCAGGCATTGGAACCCCCTGTGGCCTCACTGACCGCATCCCCCCTGATCAATCCGCAAGATCTGCAACTCGATGATGCGTGCGCGCTTTTGCAGCACGATGCGAAAAACGGCCTCCAGGAATCGGGCGAATCACCAACTGATTACCTGCAACGCCTGATTGACGGCCTGTGCGAGCTTTCGCTCAAAGACCCGTTGACGGGATTGGGCAATCGCCGCCACTTCCATGCCGCGCTCGAACGCTCGATCGAAACCGTTGCACGCTCCGGCGAATCGGTGCTGCTGCTGCTGCTGGATATTGACCATTTCAAATCCATCAACGACACCCATGGCCACCTGGCGGGTGATCAGGTGCTGCGCGTCATCGCGGGCTGTCTGGCGAGTTGCGTGCGCCCCATGGACACCGTCGCCCGCTATGGCGGTGAAGAATTCGCTGTGATCATGCCCAACTGCCGGCCACTATTTGGGCAAGCGGTTGCCGAACGGATACGCAAATCCATTGCCGCGCTCACCATTCCCGTCGCACCGATGCTGAACATCCAGGCCACGGTCAGCATCGGGGGGGCCTATGCCCCCGAATGGGTGCGCTCCACCGCCGATTTATGGATCGAACGCGCTGATTCGCAGCTCTATCGCGCAAAATCCGCTGGCCGCAATCTGGTCAAGCTGGACCAGCCCCGGGAGCTTTCAGTCAGTGCCGAAGAAAAGGGTCTGTTGTTCAGCCACCTCATCATGGATGAAATGACCCCGGCTGGAAACACGGGTATCTCGCCCAATGGCGCCCCTGACCAGACCACAAAACGAGTAATTGCATGAACGACGTTCTGACGCCCACCGACGCAAGCCAGGATGAGGCCAAGGTCCCACTGAAACCTTTCGGCAAGGTGCTTGCCGTCACCAGCGGCAAGGGCGGGGTAGGTAAAACCTTTGTATCCGCCAACCTCGCTGCGGCGCTGGCCAAGCGCGGTAACCGCGTGCTGGTACTGGATGCCGACCTGGGCCTTGCCAACCTCGATGTCGTGCTCAACCTGTTTCCCAAGATCACATTGCATGATGTCTTCACCGGCAAGGCCAAACTCGAAGATGCCATTCTTCCTGCCCCGGGTGGATTTTCCGTCCTGCTGGCCGGCTCCGGCATGGTCGAGTATTCACGGCTGACCCCCGAAGTGCGCAACGAATTTCTGCGCGTGATAAACGGCCTGATCCCCCATTACGATGTCGTTCTGCTGGATACCGGCGCGGGGATTTCCGACGTTGTACTGTTTGCGGTTTCCCTGGCGTCTGAAGTGTTGATGGTGGCCACGCCGGAGCCCACCTCGCTCACGGATGCCTACGCCACGATCAAGGTTCTGGTCGGGCAGCAGCAGCGACAAACCATTCGTGTCATCGTCAACCAGGTCACCCGTCCGGGCAGCGGGCAGGCCATCACCAACCAATTGCAGCAGGTGCTCAACCGCTTCGTGGCCACCGACCCCGAGCATCCGGTCCACCTGGTACATACCGGTGATATTCCTGTCGACCCGGAAGTACGTCAGGCAATCATGCGGCGGCAGTTGTTGATGCAAAATACGCCCAACTGTCCGGCAGGCCAGGCCATTACCCAGCTCGCCGGCAGGCTGGAAAAAGTCATCATTCTCAAACCGGCTTGAGTTGCCGGTCAGCCGGGATGACGCATGATTCTACCGGGTAATGCCGGAAGAGTGTGGCTCTGTGAGACCCGACTTGACCAGCGTCTCGACCCTGCCCGGCTCCATCCGTAACAAGGACGCAATCCTGCTGTAATCATCTGGCAAGGCGGCGTTATTCCAGTCTTTCGCCGAATGACGTGCCAGATCGACCGCCAGCGTGACATTGCGTACCCGCTGCGTACCCGCCTGTGCCGGGTCCACCAGGTTCTGCAACAATTCGGGCATTCGCCATTCCCGTACCAGATGACGCTGGAAATCCATCCCCGCAAACCCCAGAACCTGCTTCTGTACGTCTGCACTGCGCAATGTTCTGTCCGCCTGCTGCCGCTTCTGGATTTCCAGCATTTGTTCGGGGTTGAAACACCACATCAGCATTTCGGATACATGAGAGAGCAAGGTCGACACGAGCACTTCTTCGGCGTGCATGTCATGTAAACGCAAGGCCCAGTCGAAAGCATAGCCGGACGAGCGCTGGGCACGCCGAACCGTCTGCAATAGCTGCACCAGCGCATCGAGATGACCATGCAGCAGGTCTTCTGCAACCGGGGCGGCTGGCACTTCACGAAAAAATGTCTCCAGCCCCATCATCAGCAGCATCTGTTTCACATCGACCAGCTCGTGTTGCTGCATCTGGTTCTTGTGCGTCTGCATGTAACGCAGCAGCTTCACCGTCATCAAGGGGTCGTCTGTCACGATATTGGCGATGCTGCGGGCATCGCACAGCGACTCGTCGTCATG
>CAYGMS010000316.1:0-1277 GCA_964350905.1 uncultured Thiobacillus sp.
CGGAATTTGTCCCAACAGGAAACTAAAGATTGGACTTGTTCAGCGCTTCCCTAGGGCTACATAAAGAATGAATGAGACATTCGAAAACTTCATTGAATCATTAGAGCCTTCTTATCAGAGACTAATGCAACTGGAGCCAGTTACTGTAGCCACTCTGCCGAGAGACATGCCTACATCTGGCATTTATCTTTTCTCAGAAGGCGGTCAACATTTGTATGTTGGCCGCACTAATACCATTCGGAAGAGGCTTCAAAATCATAGCAGACCTAGCTCGGGACATAATTCAGCCACATTTGCGTTTAGGCTCGCAAGAAAAATAACTGGTCAAACAAATGCAACCTATACAGTTGAAGGTTCGCGTTCATTTCTACAATCACACCCAGAATTTGGGCCTGTTTTCATAGCCCAAAAAGCAAGAGTCAGAAACATGAATGTTCGTTATGTTTCTGAGCCAGACCCAATGCGTCAGGCATTGTTGGAAATGTATGTGTCAGTTAGCCTTGGAACGCCACACAATGATTTTGATAATCATTAAAACCCTAAAAGGTGCTCGCGTGCTTATCACACAAAGATCCGCTCACCTGCGCACAAAACGCTCCGGCGCAATCGCCTGCATCAGTTCAAGTTCCAGCGCCACAGGCTGACCGGTCATCTGGTCGGCCAGCGCCTCGCCCAGCAATCCTGCCCACACCACGCCGCGCGAGGCATAGCCCGCCGCCACATACAAACCGGCCTGTCCGCTGACCGCGCCCACGATCGGCAGCCGGTCTGGTAGCAGCGCCCGCAAGGACGCGCGACCGCTCACGGCATCCGCTGAAAAGCGCGAACCTGCGCCCGGCAGGATGGCTTCCAGCCGCGCCAGATTGGCGAGATCGCTTTCCCGGCGCGGTGCGGTGTCCTCGTCATCGTGCTCGTAGGTTGCGCCGACCAAGGGCCGGGATGGGCCCAGCGCCACATAGCCTTCGCGTGTGATCACCCGCCGGATTTCCGGCAGGCTGCCTGTCGGCAATTGGGTAACCTGCCCGCGCTCGGTATGCAGCGGCCAGGACTGATCGGGCGCCAGACTCGAGGCATCGCGCGCGTTCGCCAGCACCACCGCATCGGCCTCGGCCAGCACTGCCTTCTCGCTGTCAATCACCTGCCAGCCACCTGACGTGGCCTGCACGCATGCGACCGCACAGTCGGTATTTAACCGGATGGCCGGATGATCGAGCCAGGCGCGGCACAGTCCGCCCGGCACCACCCAGCCTGCTGTCGGATAAAACACGCCGGGGCCG
>CAYGMS010000316.1:1377-3217 GCA_964350905.1 uncultured Thiobacillus sp.
GTGCGCTTTTCGCAGGCAAAGCCGGCACGCGTCAGGCCTTCGCGTACGGCCCCCGTCACGGTGTAGGTCGCCGCGCTTGCACCGGGTTGGGCCAGACGCGCCAGCGTGTAAAACAGCTTGGGCTGCCACAAATCGGCGTTGCGGTCGGGGGCAAAGCCATCCAGATAAAACGCATCCACCCCGGCTTGCACCTGCGGCAGACAGTCGTTCGCCTCGCCCAGCATCAGAGTCAGTTGCACCCGGCCAGCGTCGAGCGCGATGCGGTGGAAGCCTGGCGTCAGCGCCGGCCAGTTCGCCAGCAGTTCGCGCGAGCAATCGGCGAACTCCGGCCATTGCGCATGCAGCCGTGCCAGATCATCTGCCGCGAACGGATGCTTCTCGACCGACAGAAAATGCAGCCGCGTCGGGCGTTGCGGGTCGACGCGCCATGCCGCCCAGGTCACCAGAAAATTCAGACCGGTACCAAATCCGGTTTCCAGGATGACAAACCTGGTGCGATCCGCCCACGCCTGCGGCAAACCGCAGCCCTGCAGGAACACATGATGCGCCTGTCCCACACCACCGTCGGCCGAATGATAGATATCGTCATACAGGCTGGAATAGGGAACGCCATCCCTGAATTCGAGGCGGGCGGGAACAATGGTTTTCAGCATGGTCGAATGGTACATTGGCCTGATTCCCTGCCGTTCCCCTATTGACCATGCCCAAACCCAAAACCTGGTTTCGTCTTGCTCTGTTTGTGTTGATTGGCGCGGCGCTGGCCTATGCAATCTGGCATTTCACCCGTCCGCAGCCGCCCGAAGTCGAGCTTGCCACGATTGAACGTGGCACCGTCGAAGCCACCGTGGTCAATACCCGCGCCGGCACCATCAAGGCCTGCCAGCGCGCCAAGCTCTCACCCACATCGGGCGGCCAGATCGTGAAGCTGTGGGTGAAGGAAGGCGACCGGGTCAAGGCCGGGCAAGCGCTGCTGGAATTGTGGAACCGCGATCTGGCCGCGCAGCGCGATCTGGCCACGCGTCAGCTGAGCACCAGCCAGGCACGGCAACGTGAAGCCTGCATCATGGCCGACAACGCCAAGCGTGATGCCGATCGCACGCAGCAACTGGCCGACCAGGGCTTTGTCAGCCCGCAGAGCGGCGAGAACGCGCGTGCCGAAGCGCGGGCCCGCCAGGCCAACTGTGATGCGCTGGCCGCCGATGTGAAGCGGGCGCAGGCACAGATTCGCGTCAGCGCCGCCGGCCTCGAACGCACCACGCTCACCGCCCCGTTTGCCGGCATCGTGGCGCGCGTCACCGGCGAAGTCGGCGAATACACCACGCCCTCGCCGCCCGGCATCGCCACCCCGCCGGCGGTCGACCTGATCGACGACACCTGTCTGTATGTCAGCGCGCCGATGGACGAGGTCGACGCCCCCAAAATCAAGCCGGGCCAGATTGCACGCATCACCCTTGACGCCATGGCCGGCCAGACCTTCAGCGGCAAGGTGCGACGCATAGCACCGTATGTCACCGAAGTAGAAAAGCAGGCGCGCACCGTCGATGTCGAAGCCGATTTCGATACCCCACCCAAACAGGGCCTGCTGGTGGGCTACAGCGCCGACGTGGAAGCCATCATCGAGCGCCGCGACAACGTGCTGCGCGTGCCCACCCAGGCCATCCAGCAGGATGGCAGCGTGCTGGTGCTCGGCGCCGACGACAAACTGGAAGCACGCAGCCTGAAAACCGGCCTCGCCAACTGGGCGTTTACCGAAGTGGTCAGCGGGTTGACGGCCGGTGACAAGGTGCTGCTGTCCTTCGATCAGGAGAACGTGAAGGCAGGCGTCCAGGTCAGGCCCAAA
>CAYGMS010000317.1:0-3209 GCA_964350905.1 uncultured Thiobacillus sp.
CGTTTTGGAGGTGGATTCGGATGGCCCAGATGTCCTTGGGCTTGAGTGGTGGCTTTTGGCCGACCAGCTTGCCTTTGTTCCAAGGTTCCCGAAATTGATTGGCTTCCATGTCAGACTCCTACGTGGTTGATGGGAGTCTGATTGTCTTACCGAGTCGCGGACGGCTGCTTTCAGGGGGATAGGTTGAATGCGTCCTTGGGTCGGGAGTACGTATTCGCTGTATTGAAAAGCAGCCAGTCGGCGCGTATTTCTGGTCAGGGACTGCTTCAGACCTGCGAATTCAACTGCATAGCGGACCACCTTGGCTCAGACTCCGGCAGCCGCAATGGCCGATGAAGCGACGGTTGGCCGTCTCACCCTGGCTGGCAGATCTTAGGCCTAAGCCGCCGGCCGCTTTGTTCAGTTTGATGGCGGGAGTCGTATCAGTTGGCGACATTGGGAGGTAGCCTCCCTCCTATCCATAAGGAATTAACTCAAGCCGGGCCCCGGACAATTTCGATCCCCAAAGCTGCGGCGCTCGGCCATGGTTTGAGCGACTTGTTTCTGCGCATTGGGAATCCGGCAGTCATCAATCGGCTGTGCCAGGGCCCCACACGGCGGTCAGCCGACCCAGCGCGACTGACAACTCCCTCCGCCTGGGCGACAGTGACTTAAAGCGAAGCCTCTGGTAACCTGCGCGCGTCATTGGGGAGTAGCCGCTCTTCGTCTCGAAGAGGCTTACGTCAACACACTTGACCCACAGGTCATGGCGTAAGCGGTTCCCGAGCTTGGCAAGACCTTTGACCACAACGCCTCCGATTAGGCCGGGGATGCGTTGTGGTCAATCGTCTGTAGACCGGCCTGGGAACATTTATGGAATCTCTCCTTGTCTCAACCGGAGTCGTTGCTCTCGCCGAGATCGGCGATAAAACGCAACTCCTGGCCTTCCTCCTCGCAGCCCGCTTCAAGAAGCCCGTGCCAATCATCCTCGGCATCCTGGCTGCGACCATCGTCAATCACGGCCTCGCAGGTGCCTTTGGGGCATGGATCACCGCGAGCGTCAGTCCAGAGATCCTCCGCTGGGTATTAGGGCTGTCGTTCATTGGAATGGCGGTCTGGACAATGATCCCCGACGAAATCGAGGAAGAGGAAACCAAGATCGCCAAGAAGTTTGGCGTCTTTGGTGCCACCTTGATCACCTTCTTCCTTGCCGAGATGGGTGACAAGACACAGGTCGCAACAGTGGCCATGGCAGTTCACTACGCTGCGCCGCTGATGGTCGTCATCGGCACAACCCTCGGGATGCTGATCGCCGACGTTCCGGCAGTCTTCGCTGGCGACAAACTCGCATCAAAAATCCCTATGAAGCTGGTGCATTCGATTGCAGCCGCGATCTTTGCGCTGCTTGGGATAGCGACACTGCTCGGAGCTGGATCGAGGCTCGGGTTCTAAGCGGAGAGACTTACGTCGTCGGGCGTGTATCGACGCGCCCGATGGCGTATTCTTCCGATTCCATATACCATACCCCCCTATATTATTTATCGTTCGCGCATGAGTCACACCATCCATCAAAAATCGAAGCTGCTTGGCCGTGTCCGCCGCATACGCGGCCAGGTGGAGGCCCTGGAGCGCGCACTCGACGCCGAGAAGGGCTGTGCCGACATCCTGCACCAGATCGCAGCGGTGCGCGGCGCGATCAACGGGCTGATGGCGGAAGTCCTTGAGGACCACATTCGCACGCATATCGCCGACCCCTCAATCACAAGTGACGCCGAACGCGCGCAGGGCGCCAATGAGTTGATCGGCGTACTGCGTTCCTACATCAAGTGAGACCTGCCATGCCTATCCAAGACCTGTCCAAGTGGATGCACGACCACGTGTTCGACACCGGCAACGACGACGCCGAGCGCAGCACGCGGGTGGTGATGTGGATCACCGCCGTGATGATGGTGGTCGAGATCACCGCCGGCTGGTGGTTCAACTCGATGGCCCTGCTCGCTGACGGCTGGCACATGAGTTCCCATGCCGTCGCGATCGGCCTCTCGGCGATGGCCTACGCGACGGCCCGGCGTTACGCGAAGGACCCGCGCTTCGCGTTTGGCACCTGGAAGATCGAGATACTGGGCGGCTTCGCCAGCGCCATCTTCCTGCTCGGCGTGGCCGTGATGATGGTGGTGGGCTCGGTCGAACGCATCATTGCGCCGCAGCCCATCCAGTACCAGGAAGCGATCGTGATTGCCGTCCTCGGGCTGGTGGTCAACATCGTGTGTGCGCTGATTCTCGGCAAGGCCCACCATCACGGTCACGGCCATTCCCATGGACACGGTCATGGCCATGATCACCACCACGACAACCATCACGATCTCAACCTGAAGTCGGCCTACCTGCACGTCATCGCCGACGCCGCCACATCGGTCCTCGCCATCGTGGCGCTGGTTGGTGGCTGGATCTACGGCTGGTCATGGCTCGACCCGGCCATGGGCATTGTCGGCGCCGTGCTGGTCGCGGTCTGGGCCAAGGAGTTGATCACCGATACCAGCAAGGTGTTGCTCGACCGCGAGATGGACCACCCTGTCGTCGACGAGATCCGGGAGGTCGTGGAAACGGGACCCGATGCCGGCGAGACCCGGATCACCGACCTGCACGTCTGGCGTGTTGGCAAGCAGGTTTATTCATGCGCCCTGACCGCGGTGACCCGCGATGCGACGCTGACGCCCGAGATCGTGCGCACGCGTCTGTCGGTGCACGAGGAGATCGTCCATTCGACCATCGAGATCCATCACTGTCCCGATGCCCAAGCGGGGACGATCGCGGCGACGGCATGAAAACCTTCTTGCTCTACTTCGTCACGGCGATTGCGGAAATCGTCGGCTGCTACCTGCCCTGGCTCTGGCTGCGCCAGGGCGGCTCGGCGTGGCTGCTGCTGCCGGCAGCAGCGAGCCTGGCGGCATTCGCCTGGCTGCTGACTCTGCACGACGCCGCATCCGGCCGCGTGTATGCCGCCTATGGCGGGATGTACATCAGTGTGGCCATTATGTGGCTGTGGACGGTGGATGGCATACGGCCTTCGGCCTGGGACATGGCGGGCGTTGCGGTGACGCTGGCGGGGATGAGCCTTATTGCGTTTCAGCCAAGGTAGGAAAGATTCGGACCCGAATCCGAATTTGAGTCGGTAAAACAGCCCATACCGGCCATTCAAATGAGTCGCTGTCAACGACTGCAATGGCCGA
>CAYGMS010000318.1:0-3207 GCA_964350905.1 uncultured Thiobacillus sp.
GCAGCTTGGGCTGAATATAGGGCCACACGGCGTCGAGCATCTTGGCCTGAGCCTTTTCGTTGGGGTGAATGCCATCGGCCTGCATCAAACCGGACTTGACCCCCACGCCACAAACAAAACACGGCACCCGAACGATCTTCTCTTCACGCGCCACATCCACGTACAGTCTGGCCACGGCGTCGGCATAGGGCTTGCCGTAGTTTGGCAGCACCGGCGCATCGAGCAGGATCACCCAGGCGCCGGCTGACTTGGCCTGACGGATCATCGTGACCAGATTCTGCCGGATCACCGCCGGCGGCGTGCCACGCAAGGCATCGTTGCCGCCCAGCCCGATCAATACGCCTTGCGGACGCTGGCGATTCAGTGCAGGCTGCAGGCGTTGCAGGCCGTTCTGCGTGGTGTCGCCGCTCACGCTGGCATTGATCACGCGCCAGTCGGGTGCTTTTTTCTTCAGACGCGCATCGAGCCGGTCCACCCAGCTTGAACCAATTGCCAGCCCGTAGCCGGAACTCAGGCTGTCGCCGACAATCAACAAGGTGCAGGGACTGGCCATCGCCCATCCCGGCAGCCACAGCAACAACACCAACCACGCGCGATAATTCATTCACTCACCATAAATAACGAACCCACTTCAATGACGCCCCCAGACAGCGCCCAGTTCCCCGCCAGCCCTTCCAGCACGTTGCCCGCGGAGAGTGCCGTCACCGCTCACGCCCTGTCACAACGCGTGTCCACGGCCGACGGCACCCTCGCCATCCTCAGCGATGTCGAGCTTGACGTCAAAGCGGGCGAAATCCTCGCCATCACCGGCGCCTCGGGTTCCGGCAAATCCACCCTGCTCGGTTTGCTGGCGGGACTCGACCAGCCAAGTTCTGGCGAAATCATTCTGCTGGGTGAACAACTCAGCAAACTGGACGAAGATGCGCGCGCCCGTCTGCGCGCCGGCCGCGTCGGATTCGTGTTCCAGTCATTTCAACTGCTGCCCGCACTGACCGCACTGGAAAACGTCCTGCTGCCGCTGGAACTGGCCGGGCGCAGCGATGCGCGCGAACGCGCCGCACATTGGCTTGATCGCGTCGGCCTCTCCGCGCGTGCGACCCACACGCCACGCCAGTTATCCGGTGGCGAGCAACAGCGCATCGCCATCGCGCGCGCCTTTGCCACCGACCCACAGATCCTGTTTGCCGACGAACCCACCGGCAACCTCGACGCCGACACCGGTGCACGCATCATCGAACTGCTGTTCGAACTTAACGCCTCCGCCCATACCACCCTGATTCTGGTCACTCATGACGACGCGCTGGCGTCACGCTGCCAGCGGCGGCTGCATCTGGTCGCCGGCCACGCCAGCGAGGTGGCCATCGCATGAGGTTCATTCGGCTGGGCCTGTGGTTGTTGCAACGTGAGCGCCGCAGCGGTGAATGGCGCGTGCTACTGTTGGCGCTGGTGATCGGGGTCGGCAGCGTATCCACCACCGGCTTTCTCGGCGACCGCCTGAAGCGTGCCATGGGTGAGCAGGGGGCCAGCTTTCTGGGGGCCGACCTGCTGGTCACCAGCCCGCGCCCGATCGAATCCTGGCCCGTATTGAAATCCAGCCGCTCCGAAACCGGTGCGCTTGCCACCCGTTCGCTTTCAACAAGCCAGGCGCTCGAATTCCCCAGCATGCTCGCCAAAGGCGACGCCTTCCAGCTTGCCACCTTGCGTGCGGTCGATGCCGCCTACCCGTTGCGCGGCGTCGTGCGGATCGCACCCCGTCCCTTCGAAGCCAGCACGCCACGTCCGGCGCTGCCCCCGCCCGGCTCGATCTATGTCGCGCCCGATCTGTTGCCGCTGCTATCGGCCGATGTGGGCGACCGCGTGCAAATCGGCGAAGCGAACTTCACCATCGCCGGGGTGGTGGCCGAAGAGCCGGGGCAGCTCGGTGGCGTGTTCGGCCTGGCCCCACGTGTGTTCATGCGCGCCGACGAAGTCGAGCGCACCCACGTGCTGCAACCGGGCAGCCGCATCACCTATCTTTACCAGTTTGCTGGCGAATCCGATCAACTCACGGCATTTGGCGCCGCACTCAAACCCACACTCGACAGCACCCAGCGCCTGACCGGTTCGCACGAAGGCGTTGAAACCCTGCGTGGTGCCTTTGCCAATGCCGACCGCTACATCCAGCTCACTGCCCTCATCAGCCTGCTGCTGTCGGTCGCCGCCATCGCCATCGCCGCCCACCGTCATGCGCTGCGCCATTACGATCAGGCGGCATTGCTGCGCTGTATGGGTGCCACGACCACGCAACTGCGCACGCTCTATGCGGTCCAGTTACTCACGCTGGGAATCATCGGCAGCCTGATCGGCGTGGCCATCGGCGCGCTGATGCAACAAGTGCTGGCCGCGCTGGTCCTGCCCGATGCCGTCACCCGCCTGCCCTCGCTGGGCCTGGCGCCAGTGGGTGTCGCCATCGTCAGCGGCCTGCTGGCCCTGGCGGGCGCCAGCCTGCCCGCGCTGATGCGTTTGATCCGCGTATCACCGCTGCGCGTGCTGCGGCGCGACCTGCCGCCGCTGCCACTCGGTGCATGGATCAGCGCGGCCGTCAGTGGGTCGGCGCTGCTGCTGTTGGTTGCCTGGTATGCGGGTGACGCCAAACTGGTCGGCGTATTCGTCGGCGCACTCACCGGGCTTGTTCTGGTGCTCGCCTTGCTGGCGCGGCTGGCGCTGTTTGCCGGGCGGGGCGTGCAACGCCTGTCGCACGGCCCGGTGCGTTTCGGTCTTGCGCAATTGCTGCGCCACCGCTTCGACAGCACCCTGCAACTGGGTGCCTTCACCCTGGCGCTGTTCCTGGTCGCCCTGCTGGCACTGGTACGCAGCGACCTCGTCGAAGGCTGGCGCCAGCAGTTGCCGCCCGAGGCACCCAATTATTTTCTGGTGAATATCGCACCGCACCAGCAGGCAGCGGTGGCCGACTATCTGTCGCAGCATCGCCTCAAGGCCTCGGATCTTTACCCGATGGTGCGCGGCCGTCTCACCAGCAAAAATGGCGCGCCCATCGCTTCCACCCTGCCGCCAGAATCGCGCGACAGCAACACCTTGCGGCGCGAACTCAACCTCACCTGGACCGCCACCCTGCCCGCCAACAATGCCGTGCTGGAAGGGCGCTGGCATGGAGACCGCCGCGCCCCGGAAATATCGGTCGTATCCGGCATGGCCGAACGGCTCGAT
>CAYGMS010000319.1:0-3203 GCA_964350905.1 uncultured Thiobacillus sp.
GATTTCAGACATTACCGAGCAAACCAACGTGCTGGCACTGAACGCCGCCATCCAGGCAGCGTCGGCTGGTGAAGCCGGCCGGGGCTTCTCGGTGGTTGCGGAGGAAGTGCAGCGACTGGCTGAACGTTCAGCCGATGCGACCAAACAGATTGCAGCGATTGTGAAAACGATTCAATCGGATACGCACGATACGGTGGCGGCAATGGAAGTGTCGACCCAGGGTGTGGTCGAAGGCGCCAAGCTGTCTGACGCGGCCGGGCAGACGCTGGCCGAGATTGGCGACGTGTCGAAAACACTGGCTGGCCTGATTGCCGACATTTCCTTGGCTACGCAAAGCCAGGCGGAATCGACAGCGAAAGTGGCCGAGACCATGCAGGACATCAAGGCCATTTCGGCCCAGACCAGCAGCGGTACGCAACAAACGGCCGACTCGATTGGCGGCATGAAACAGCTGGCGCAAGATCTCAAGAACTCGGTTTCGGGCTTCAAGCTCAGCTGATCGGACTGATCTCAACGCGAAGCGAACAGCAGCTACGGCACTGCACCAACGTTAGGAACAATACACATGAGCGCCTTACACGATTACGATACTGGCCCGTTGAACTGGGTGCGCGGCGATATCGACGCCGCGCTGCAAGCCGCCCTGGGGCGCGTGCAAGCCTATAGTGTCGACGCTGACCTGACCAATGCCCTGCGCCTGGCGCGTGATGACGCGCATCAGGCGACCGGTGCGTTGCGCATGGTGGGACTGGAAGGTGCTGCAACCCTGTCCGCCACGTTGGAATCCAGCCTCGACGACATCAACGAAAACCGGGTACAGGTGAGTGACGAAATGTTGCGTGCCCTGCGTAACGCCATTGAGGGCCTGCAGCGCTGGGTCAAGGATCTGGCTGATGGCCGCGGCAGCGGTGAACTGGCATTGTTCCCTCTGTACAAGCGACTGCGCGAATTGCAAGGTGCCGAGCGGGTGTTCGAGGGCGAATTGTTTTTCCCGGATCTGCGTTCACGGACGCAGGGGAAAGCCGTCAACAACGGCATGACACAAGAAGCCCTGGCTGCTGAAGTCAAAACGAACCGTGCCCAGTTCCAGCGTGGCTTGCTGGCCTTTCTGCGCAATGTCGAAGCAGAACAGGGGTTGACGCGCATGCGCGACGCCCTGGCGGCAATCGAGCGGATTGCCCCTTCGCAAGCCTCACAAACATTCTGGTGGGCATGTGTCGGCTTTGTCGACAGCCTGATTGTGCACGGCGTTGAGGCTGATTTTCATGTGAAGCAATTGCTTGCTCGCGTGGATCTGCAAATGCGCCGATTGATGGAGGGTTCACCGCAGGTAGCCGAGCGCCTGATGCGCGATGCGCTGTTCTTCGTGGCCAAAAGCCAGCCATCGGATGGACGCGCCGCAGAAGTGCGTTCAACGTTCGGTCTGGATCGCTATCTGCCCGGGCGCGGCATGCTGGATCCGGAAGCCCTGGCGCGGATGCGTCCGGTGCTGGATGCACTGCAAACAGGTTTGAAGGCTGCCCGTGACAACTGGCATGCGTTTGTCGAAGGCGATGCGGGACAGCTGGAGCAGTTTCACACCCAGCTGGAGCGCATGCACCCGCAAGCCCAGTCGCTCGCTGAGAGCCACCTCAAGCCACTGCTGGACGAACTGGCGGCAGCTGCCAATTTTGCATCCCGGAATGAAGGTGACATACGTGACCAAATGAATCTGGAAGTCGCCTCAGCACTGCTGTTCATGCAGAATGCCATCGACCAGGAAGATGTTTTGCACACCGATTTCTCCGGTCACGCCGACAGCCAGGGTGAACGTCTGCGTGCCTTGATCGAGGGTCGTGAATTGCCTGCCAGCGTGATGGAAACCACGCATCAGCGCGAAGCCGAGCGCGACATGCTGGTGCATATGGCACAGGAAGTGGGGCAAAACCTGAAGCAGATGGAGGAAGCGCTGGACGCCTTCTTCCGTGACGAGACCGAGCGTGAGGCGCTGGCCGGTCTGCCCGCGCTGGCTCAGCAGGCACAAGGTGCACTCACCATGCTGGAACTGCCGGATGCGGCCAGCTTGCTGGCTGCGGCAACGGCAGCCGTGGAACCTTTTTCTGTCGAAGGTTATCCCGATGAGGCGAGCCAGCAACGTCTGGCGGATGCCTTCTCCAGCCTGGGTCTGTATATCGAATCCTATTGTGCCGGCCGTTCTGATGCCGGCCGGATCCTGCGCCCTGTTCTGATCGAGTTCGGCGTGATTGATGCCGATAGCGAAGGCGGAAGCATGCTGGACGATTCGATCGAATCCGGCCTGCCTGCGCGCAAGGATGACGTGGTGTCGGCCTATCTGGGCTGGCGTGACGTACCCGACGACGGCACAAAAAAAAAATTCCTTGATGCGCTAACCGAGCTGGGTCGCGATGCCGAACTGATCGACGACGATAGCCTGAAGCGGCAAACGCGTGCCGCCCTGGATCTGGGCCGTGACGCCGCTGAGGCACCGGTGCAACTGGATGCCGCCATTGCCACGCTCTGTGGCCAAACCATTCCCGAACGCGCAGTCATTGAGTCTCCGCTGAGCCTGGACACTTCCGGGCACGTTAGTGACGAGAACGAGATTTCGCTTGCTACTGACAAAAAACCCGAGACAGTTAATGAAGCTGATGCTGCAGCTAGCGACATGGCTGAAGCCGATCACGCCGTCGTCAACGAGGCTGTTGAAGAAACGCAACCTGCCCCAGAAATCGAGTCCAGCGTTGTCGAGCCCGAACCGGCTATTGAAGCAGTCACGTCGGCAGATGAGGATGCCGCAGTTTCCTCGACCGAAAAATTGTTGCTGACCACGATACCTGAGGGGGTCGAACAGGAATTGCTGGAAATTTTCCTGGAAGAAGCCAACGAAGTCCTGGCTACCATGGGCGAGGCATGTGAAACCTGCCAAAATCACCCGGACGATGGCGATTCCCAGACGGTCATTCGCCGCGGCTTCCATACGCTGAAAGGTAGTGGTCGCATGGTTGGCCTGGAGCAACTGGGCGAAACTGCGTGGCGTCTTGAGCAATTGATGAATGGCTGGCTGGCCGATAAAAAGCCCGCCAGCCGTGATCTGTTGCGTTTGATTGACCGTTCCCGCGGCGTATTCCAGGATTGGGTCAACGCGCTGCAGAGCAACCAGCCGGTGGCATTGCCGGTTCAGGCTTTGCTTGAGGCGGTTGAGC